>JBIKKL010000455.1:0-4386 GCA_044360365.1 Burkholderiales bacterium
TATCTAATCTCGAGAAGTAGTGCTGCTGCCGCCCACTGGTAATCATCACGCCCGTGCCGATGAGAACATCCTGCCCGATGTCAGCGTGGCCGATGTTGCAGAATGTCCCGATGTAAGCGCCTCGTCCAATGCTGACGTCCGGTGTGGCGAATGTCGTGCCGAACGAGATGCAGCAATCAGGTGCACACTCCAGCAGCGTGAGCTTGTAGAACGCACGTCGCAGCAAGTTTCCAGTGATGCCAGGGAGGAGCGACATCAGTTGCGAGTGCCCTTGGAACACCCGGTCGCGGTGCCCACGTCTCAGGTAGGCCCAAACGAAAAAGTGGACAGCGACTGGAAATACAAGCGCCGCAGCGATCCAGTCAAGCAGGCGTTTGGCGAGAGTTCTCACGTGCACCCAGCCTCTCGTCGGTAGAGTCGCTCGTATCCATCGAGCATTGCGGCACGGCTGAACTCCTGCACCACGCGGTCTCGCGCGCGGCGCGCCATCTCATCGGTGTGCGCCATGTTGCTCACAGCCCGTTGGAGACTCTCAAGAAGCGACGCGATATCACAGCCAGTGGTGAGCGTGCCGCACTCGCCGTTATCCAGAAGACGTGGATTGCCTCCTACCGGCGACGCGATGGCAGGAACCTGGCTCGCCATGGCCTCGAGAAGACTCATCGACGTACCCTCAGCGAGTGAGGGAAGCACAAAGAAATCCAATGCGCGATACATCGACTCGGTATCCGAGTGCACTCCGAGAAATTGGATCCGCGCCGCCGCCGCGCTTTGCGCGGCTCTCGCGCGCAGTTCGTGCTCGAGCGGGCCGTCGCCGATGAACACCAGCGTCGCATTAGGGACCGTAAAGTGGAGCTCGGCGAAGGCGTCGATGAGCGTTGCCTGATTCTTTACTGGCGCCATCCGGGCCACGGTTCCAAAGACCAGCGCGTCTCCGAAGCCCAAGGCCGCACGCTTGGCCGCCCGCGCTGCCGCATTCGGGGCGAACACCGTCGTGTCGACACCATTGATCAGCACCGAAAGTTTCGTTTCGGGAGCGCCGATGCGTTGACGAAGATCGTCGGAAAGCTCACTGGAAACCGTCACGACATGGTCGGTATGCCACATCTCCCAGCGTTTCAACGCGATGTCGTACCAAGGATCTCTATCGAGCCGTCCATGGATCGTATGAATTGTCCGGGCCACACCCGCCGAACTTGCGGCCCGGACCGCTCGCCCCCACGCTCCGCTGTGCGTGTGAACAACGTCCGGCGCGAGCGACCGAAAGTGACGCGCAAGCGCCGGAGCACGGAAGTTGGAAAGTACGGTTGGGGCATGCACGACGCTCACTCGAATAGAGTGTCGCTCGAGCTCTTCTGCCAAAACGCCGGACGCGTTCAGGCACGTCACACCGACTTGGTGCCGTCGTTCCGCGAGGCCGGTCGCGAGGCTTACCACCATCCGTTCCATTCCGCCGATTTCGAGCGTCGGTACCACCATCTCGATCCGCATGGACACCGGTTCAGCCCGTGCTCACGAGCGAGGAGCGCGAAGACGGCACGGATGCCTGATACAGCTCCGAAAGGCGATGGCAGCGCTGCTCCAGGGAAAAATCCTCCAGCACTCGCCGACGGCCGTCAATTCCGCCTACCCGGTACGTCGGCGCTAGGGCGCGAGCGATGGCCGATTGCATACCGGCCACATCGCCGATATCACACAGCAGGCCAACGTTGGAGTCTGTCAAAACTTCCGGAACAGCTCCCACGCGGGTGGACACCACGGGTAATCCGTGAGCGATCGCCTCAAGGAGTACATTCGGCAATCCCTCGCTTCGCGATGGGATGATGAGCACGTCGGCACCACGATAGAACGGTTTGGGATCGGCCTGATGTCCGTGAAATGTCACTTGGCCTGCGATGTGCAGCTGCACCGCCAGCGCCTCTAACGACGCTCGATCGGGTCCATCTCCCACCACATCAAGATGGAGCTGTAATCCGCTCCCTACGAGGCGCCCATATGCGTTCAGGAGGACGTCGACGCCCTTCTCGGAGCTGAGGCGCCCCATCACGAGTAAGTGGGCAACGCCTTCCCGATTGTCGCGCGCCGGCGCCCCCTCCTCGGCGGGAAACAGCACCGCGTTATGAATCAGGCGAACGTCACGGTCACGGGCGGCCAGATCTCTCAGGTGGCGACCAGACATCACGATGACCGTGTCCGCCGCACGCATCAGAAATTGATCGAGCATGTGGTACGCGCGGACCTTGAGGTTCTCGGTCGTAGCGCCATGAAAGAATGCCACCCAGCGGAATCGCGATCCGAGCCGTCGCAGCAGGTAAGCGACGGCACTTGGCTTGTACCCGTGCGTCTGAACAATATGTGGCTGAAATCTCTTGAGCTCGGCAGCGATTTGACGCAGCGGCGCCATGTCGAATGCCCGCCGTTCAGAAATCACGACATGCGCGATACCCGCGGCTTCCAAGAACGACTGATATGGACGCGTTGGTGTGCCGAACCGTGCGAAAATGACAATGCGTAACTCCGTTCCCATTCGAGCCAGGACGCCAACCGTAGCAGCGAGTTGACGTCCCGGGCCGGAAACTTGAACCGTGTCGATGATTGCGAGGACGCGGCGCGGGTCTCCCGTCACTTCCGAATGCTATCCTTCCGCGCACGCGGGAACTTGTCGTTGAGCTGATCCGTGTACTGCCGCTCGCCTTCACCCACGTAGATCTGACGAGGACGCGCGATCTTCTGCTCCTTGTCCAGAATCATTTCTTCCCACTGGGCCATCCAGCCTGACACGCGGGCCACGGCAAACAGCACGGTGAAGAAGTCCGTGGGGAATGCCATGGAGCGGTAGATCAGCCCTGTGTAGAAGTCGACGTTCGGGTACAGCTTGCGGGCAATGAAGTAGTCATCGCTGAGCGCGATACGCTCGAGTTCGAGAGCGATCTCCAGGTCCTTGTCCATGCCCACCTGCGCGAACACTTCGTCGGCCAGCTTCTTCACGATGCGGGCGCGCGGGTCGTAGCTCTTGTACACGCGGTGACCGAAGCCCATCAGGCGATGCTCGCCCTTGCCGCTCTTCACCGACTCGATGAAGGCGGGGATGTTCTTCTTGTCACCGATGTCACTGATCATGCGCAACACCGCTTCGTTGGCGCCACCATGCAACGGGCCGAACAGCGCCGCGATGCCGCCGGCCACCGCAGAGAACGGGTCCACGCCAGATGAACCGATGGCACGAACCGCACTCGTGCTGCAATTCTGCTCGTGGTCGGCATGGAGAATGAACAGCACCTCCAGCGCCCTCACGAACACCGGGTTGGCTTCGTACTTGGGCTCCGACATGCGCGCGATCATCGACAGGAAGTTCTCGGTATAGCCGAGATCGTTGTCGGGGTAGATGAACGGCAAGCCCTTCACGTGGCGATATGCAAACGCGGCGATCGTGGGCAGCTTCGCCATGAGGCGAATCATCGAGATGTAGCGCTGCTGCGGATCGTGAATGTCGTGCGCCTGCGGATAGAAGCTGGAGAGTGCGGCGGTGGCGCTGCACATCATCGACATCGGGTGCGCGTCGTACCGGAACCCTTCCAGGAACTTCCGGATGTTCTCGTGCACGTACGTGTGGAACGTGATGTCGTGCACCCACGTGTCGTACTGTCCCTGGTTGGGCAGTTCGCCGTGGCGCAGCAGGTACGCCACTTCAAGGAACGTCGCGTTCTCGGCGAGCTGCTCGATTGGATAGCCGCGATACCGGAGAATGCCCTTGTCGCCGTCGATGAACGTGATCGCACTCCGGCACGAGGCCGTGTTCATGAACGCGGGATCGTAGCTCAGCATTCCGAACTCGCCCGGCGCGCGCTTGACCGCGCGAAGGTCCATGGCGCGAACATACGTGTCGCCTTCGGGTCCCTCAGTTCGCACCTGCGCACTGTAGCTCGCGCCAGTGCGGCTGTCGCGGATATCGAGAACGTCAGGGGCGGGCGTGGACTGCGTGTTCAGCTCACTCATCTCAGGCGAGGCTCCAAGGGAGGTACATCGGGAAAGTCGGGATGACGGAAAATAACAGACGGTACAGCCAATGACGGATTCGGCCACGGGGGGCCAATCGCCAGCCTATGTCCCCTATCGTGGGGTGCTACAGAGCGTGCCCGACAGCTTCGCGGCCACCGCGCCTCCGAGCGCCTCCGCACCCAGGTCGGTGAAGTGGGAGAAGTCCGCGAACGCACGTGTTCCCAGCGGCGCCAGGGCCGGCAGAGGATCAACGACGACCACGCTGGAGTCTCGACCAATCGATAGAGTCCTGATGGCGGCGCTGTCATCAAAGGCCAGAATCGCGCTACCAGTGAGCCGAGGGTAAAACCGCTCCCACGCGCGGAGCATCTGACGCTCCTTTACATC
>JBIKKL010000457.1:0-4368 GCA_044360365.1 Burkholderiales bacterium
TTACCGCACGCGCCAGCCACAAGAAGGTTCTCGCCCAGGCCAAGGGGTTCCGCGGTCGCCGCAAGAACGTTTTTCGGGTCGCAAACGAAGCCGTCATGAAGGCGGGGCAGTACGCCTATCGCGATCGTCGTCAGCGCAAACGTCAATTTCGAATCTTGTGGATCGCCCGGATCAACGCGGCTGCACGCGAATTCGGTCTGACCTACAGCACCATGATCAACGGGCTGAAGCGCGCGGCGGTCGAGGTGGATCGACGGGTACTCGCTGATCTCGCCGTGCACGATCCGGCAGCGTTTAATCAGCTCGCGCAGCGCGCCAAAGACTGCCTGCCTGCCCCCGCGGCAGCGTAAGCATCAAAGGCGGTGTGTCCCGGCGGTTCCACTGCCGGGGCTCGCGATGGCGGATCATTCGCTTCTCCATGAGCAGTGGCGCCATCGTCCCGGAAAGCATCATCACAACTGCATATTTCCCGTCCCATGTCCGACCTCGACGCGATCGTCAGTCAGGCCCTTGCCGAGTTTGAGGCCGTTGCAGACGGCGTTGCGCTGGAAAACTCCAAGGCGAGGTTCCTCGGCAAGAGCGGCTTGATGACCGAGCAGCTCAAGCAGTTGGGCAAGCTCCCGGCCGATCAGAAGCGTGAAGCCGGGAGCCGGATCAACGAAGCCAAGGGCAGAATCGAGCAGGCGCTCGAAGCCCGACGCACTGCGCTGCGCGAACAGGAGCTCGAGCGCAAGCTGAGTGACGAATCCATCGACGTCACCCAGCCCGGACGAGGACATGGAGCCGGCGGGCTCCATCCGATCACCTTGGTCCGCTCGCGTATCGAGGCGCTGTTCGGGTCGCTCGGATTCGATGTTGCCGAAGGGCCCGAAATCGAATCCGAACACTACAACTTCACGGCGCTGAACATGCCGGAGAACCACCCGGCGCGATCCATGCACGATACGTTCTACGTGGATGGAAACAAGCACCTGTTGCGTACGCACACGTCGCCGATCCAGATTCATTACATGCTTCGCAACGAGCCCCCGTTGCGGGTTCTCGCGCCCGGCCGCGTGTATCGCTCGGATTCGGACGCCACCCATTCGCCGATGTTCCATCAGGTCGAGGGACTTTGGATCGATGAACATGTGAGTTTCGCTGATCTGAAGGGCGTGACGATCGAGTTTCTGCAGCAGTTCTTCGAGCGCACCGATCTGAAAGTTCGGTTTCGTCCCAGCTTCTTTCCGTTTACCGAGCCGTCTGCAGAAATCGACATGAGCTTTGGCGATAGTTGGCTCGAGATCGGCGGCTGCGGCATGGTGCATCCGAACGTGCTTCGCTACGGGAACGTTGATACCGAGCGCTTCCGAGGCTTTGCATTCGGCATGGGCATCGATCGTCTGGCGATGTTGCGCTATGGCGTGGACGATTTGCGACTCTTTTTCCAGAACGATCTGCGCTTCCTGCGTCAGTTCGCGTAGCGCATCTCGATAGTCGATCGCGGGCGATCCTTTCATGAAGTTCTCTGAATCCTGGTTGCGCAGTGTTTACGATCCTGCCCTCGATAGCGCGGCGCTGAGCCATTTGCTGACGATGGCGGGTCTCGAAGTGGAGCACGCGGAGCGCGCGGCACCAGAATTCAGCGGTGTCATCGTCGGGGAGATCGTCGCAGTCGATGCGCACCCCGATGCTGACCGGCTGCGGGTATGCCTTGTGAATAGCGGCTCCGAGGTGCTGCAAGTTGTATGCGGGGCCTCGAACACCCGGGTCGGCATGCGGGTTGCGCTTGCGACGGTCGGCGCCTCGCTGCCTGACATGCAGATCAAGCGTGCGACGATGCGTGGTGTCGCATCGTCGGGGATGCTGTGCTCCGAGCGCGATCTTGGCATCGGCGACGATCACGATGGTCTGATGGAACTCGGTGGCGAGGCAGTCGTCGGCGACGATATCCGCAATGCGCTCGAACTCGACGATACCTTGTTCACGCTCAAGTTGACGCCCAACCGCGGCGATTGCCTCAGCATTTACGGCTTGGCGCGGGAGGTTGCGGCACTCATGGGCGATACCGCCAACCTGACTTGGCCAGGTCCGATCGCTCCGGTACATGACTTGCGCCTCAACGTTTCGCTGGAGGCAGGCGCAGCGTGCCCGCGCTATTGCGGTCGTGTCATTCGGCATGTGGATGGTCAGGCTGCAACGCCGGCCTGGATGGTGCGAAGACTCAAGCGCAGCGGGATTCGGCCCATTTCGGCGCTCGTCGATATTACGAACTACGTGATGCTGGAAACCGGGCAGCCGTTGCATGCGTTCGATATAGCAATGCTGCAGGGTGGTATTCACGTGCGCTTCGGCAAGCCCGGAGAGAAGCTAAGACTGTTGGACGGGCGGGAAATCGATCTGGCGCCGAGTCATCTGGTCATCGCCGACGAAGCGCGGCCTGTGGCGTTGGCAGGCGTGATGGGAGGCGATGCAAGCGGCGTGTCTGCGCAGACATCCACGGTGTTCATCGAGAGTGCGTACTTCGCTCCCGAGGCAGTTGCCGTGGCCTCCCGTGGTTTGGAGATCAACAGTGACGCTGCGCATCGCTTCGAGCGCGGTGTCGATTTCGATCTTGCCTCAAGGGCCATGGAGCGAGCGACCGAACTCGTCATGCAGATCTGCGGCGGCGAACCGGGTCCGGTCGTCGATGCGATGGGTAATCTGCCGGGTCGCTCACAGACCCTATTGCGTCCGCAACATGTTCGGAGCGTTATCGGCATCGATATGGCGTCCGATGCCATGGCGGCGCTCCTGAGGCGCCTGGGTATCGACGTTGAGCCGAAGGGGCAATTGCTGGCCGTCACGCCACCAAGCTTCCGATTCGATCTTGCCATTGAAGTCGACTACATCGAGGAGGTCGCCCGCGTTCATGGCTACGATGCGATTCCCCCCACGTTGCCGATCGGCCGGCCGGGGATGCTTCCGAATCCCGAGCGTATCCGTCCGGCAATGGACCTCAAGCATGCTTTTGTCCAGCGCGATTACTTCGAGGTCGTCACGTTCAGCTTCATTGATCGTCAGATCGAACTCGACTTCGCGGGGGGCGATGAGGCGGTTGAGTTAGAGAACCCGATCGCGAGTCAACTGAGCGTCATGCGGACATCGCTCCTCGGAAGTCTCGTCGAGTGCGTGCGGTTCAATATCGCCAGAAAACTCGATCGAGTGCGCATCTTCGAAGTGGCGGCCTGCTACTCACGGACAGGGGCCGGATACGCGCAAGTCGAGCGTATCGCAGGTCTTGCCTTCGGAAGTGCTCTGCCTGAACAGTGGGGGGATGGCGGTCGGGGTGTGGATTTCTACGATGTTCGCGGCGATCTTGAAGCCGTGCTCGGGGTGAGCAGATTGTCCTTCGTCGCCGGATCGCATGCGGCGTTTCATCCGGGTCAGACCGCCCGTATTCTTTTCGACGATCGGCCCGCGGGTTGGGTCGGCGCGCTGCATCCTCGGCTTCTTCATCGGTATGAGTTACCAGCGACTGCTGTCGCATTCGAGCTCGATGTCGACACGATTCGTTTGCGCAGACTGCCGAGTTTTGAGCCCGTTTCCAGGTTTCCTCCCGTGCGTCGGGATCTCGCAGTGATCGTGGACATCGGCGTTTCCGCTGCCAGCGTTCGCAAGGACATTCTGGTGTCAGGTACCCCACTTGTTGCAGAGGCGACGCTCTTCGATGTGTACCGTGGAAAGGGGGTCCCGGAAGGCAGAAAAAGTCTTGCTTTCCGAGTGTTATTGCAAGATACTGAGAAAACGTTGACGGATGCAGACGTCGAAGCTCTGATCCAAACGATAATAATAAATCTAAAACAAAAACAAGGCGCTACGCTTCGAACCTAATGGTTTTGCTAAGAACGGCGTGCAGGTCTCTGTATAAGCGCCAATTTGGGAGAATGGTGTCGAAATGCATTCCGGCCCGCACTTCACCTCCGGTTCGTTCGATTCTGATGACGATACGGAAGACGGCATTGAGGTCAGCGTCGGCAAAGGGACGCTGACGAAAGCTGAATTGGCAGACTTGCTGTTCGAGAAAGTCGGGTTCAACAAGCGCGAAGCCAAAGACATGGTCGAATCCTTCTTCGAAGAGGTTCGTACCGCGTTGGAGCGAGGTGAGGGGGTCAAACTGTCGGGATTCGGTAACTTCCAGTTGCGAGACAAACCACAGCGGCCTGGCCGTAATCCGAAAACCGGGGAAGAGATTCCCATCACGGCCCGTCGGGTTGTTACATTCCATGCATCACAGAAGCTTAAAGCGCTAGTCGACAAGCATTATCCAGCGGATGGACAGCAACAATAACTCCAAGTCTCCGCTGCCGCACATCCCGGCCAAGCGTTACTTCACCATTGGCGAGGTGA
>JBIKKL010000044.1:0-15089 GCA_044360365.1 Burkholderiales bacterium
CTTGCCGTCATTTTCCTGCCGTTCGCTTTCTTCGGCGTGGAAAGCTATTTGTCCAGCGACGGCATGGGCGCGGAAGTGGCCCGCGTCGGCGACTACCGCGTGACGCAGCAAGAGTTTCAGCGCGCACTGGACCAGCGTCAGGAAGAGATGCGCCGCATGCTCAACAACGCGCCGCTCGACCCTGCCGTGCTCGATTCGCCTGAAATGCGTTTCGCCGCCCTGGAGCAGATCGTGCGCGATCGACTGCTGCTCTCCCAGGCGGTTCGCCTGGGGATCAAGGTCACCGACGAACAACTGCGCGATCTCATCACGTCGCAGCAGAGCTTCATGCAGGATGGCAGGTTTTCCAAGGATCTCTACGAGGCATTCCTGCGCAATCAAGGGTTGTCGGCCGTCGCGTTCGAGGCGAATTTGCGGCGCGATCTGATGAAGCAGCCGCTGGTCGATGCGTTCGGCGCCACTGCGATGATCCCGAGAACCGTCGTCGAGCGCATCATTCGGTTGAGCGAGCAGACGCGCGAAATCTCGATGGTCAACATCGATCTGTCGAGCTTCGCTGCGCAGGTGAGCATCGACGATGCTGCGGTGAAGAAGTTCTACGAATCGCGCACCACCGAGTTCCAGGTGCCCGAACAGGTTCGGCTCGAATATGTCGTGCTCTCGCTGGACAACGTCGCAGCGCAGATGGAGACGAAGCCTGAAGACGTGCGCAGGGCCTACGATGAGAACCTGACGCGCTATTCGTCGCCGGAAGAGCGCAGTGCGAGTCACATCCTGATCGCCGTCCCCAGCGATGCGAATGCCGAAGCAAAGGCTGCCGCGAAGGCGAAGGCCGCGCAGGTCGCACAACAGGTGCAAGCCAAGCCGGACCGATTCGCCGCCCTTGCCAAGGAGCATTCGGAGGATCCAGGTTCGTCGAACAGCGGCGGTGATCTGGGTTTCCTGCCGCGCGGCGCGACGAAGCAAGCCTTCGACGATGCGCTTTTCAGCATGAAACCGGGCGAGATCCGAGGGCCGGTCGAAACCGAATTCGGCTATCACATCATCCGACTCGGTGAAGTACGCGGCGGTGCCGTGAAGCCCTTCGAGGAGGTCAAGGCATCGATCGAGAACGACCTCAAGCGTGGCGTGGCCCAGAAGCGCTTTGCCGAGATGGCCGAGCAGCTGAGCAACATGGCGTACGAGCAGTCCGATAGCCTGAAGCCGGTCACCGCGAAGCTGAATCTGGCGGTTCAGCAGAGCCCGTGGATCACGCGCACGCCGGTGCCGGGGTCGCCGCTGGGCAGCGACAAGTTCCTGAAGGCTGCCTTTTCCGAAGACGTGCTCAAGAACAGCCGCAATAGCGAAGTCGTAGAAGTCGCGCAGGGTATGCTGATGACTGCGAGGCTACTCGAACACAAGCCTGCCACGACCAGGCCGTTCGAAGAAGTCCAGGCCGATATTCGCAAGCGTCTCATCGAGGACGAAGCGCGCAAGCGCGCCGTCGCGGACGGACGAGAGAAGCTCGACAAGCTGCGCAAGGGCGAAGATGCAGGCCTCGCATGGGGCAAGCCCGTCGTCGTCGGGCGCAACGATCCCAAGGGGCTGGGCGAGGCTGCGTTCAAGGAAGCGTTTCGGGCCGATGCATCGAAGCTGCCCGCCTACGTCGGAGCAGAGGATCCCAAGCTGGGCTATCAGTTGATTCGGGTCACCGCAGTCAACGAGCCATCGGAAGTCAGCGACGAGGCACGCAAGGCGGCCGCCGATCAACTCCGGCGCATCGTGAGCCAGGAGCAGATCACCGACTACGTCGCGGCGCTGAAGCGCCGCGTCGAGGTCAAGACGAAGCCGGATCTGATCGAGAAGAAAGACAGGTAGTCGCCGCTATTCCATCCCGGCGACAACGACATTGAAGCCGTTGTCGACGTACATCACCTCGCCGGTGACGCCGCTCGCCAGATCGCTCATCAGAAACGCCGCGGCATTGCCGACTTCGTCGATCGTCACGTTGCGCCGTAATGGCGCGTGTTCGCCGACGAAGTTCAGAATCTTGCCCATCCCTGCGATTCCAGCTGCAGCGAGCGTCTTGATCGGGCCAGCGGAAATCGCGTTGACTCGTATGCCCTGAGGGCCGAGCGCGCTGCAAAGATAGCGCACTGAAGCCTCGAGACTCGCCTTCGCCATTCCCATGACGTTGTAGTGAGGGACCGTTCGTACGGCGCCCAGGTAGCTCAAGGTCAGCATCGCGCCATTGCGACCGCTCATCATCGGTAGGGCAGCCTTCGCCAGGGCGGGGAAGCTATAGGCACTGACCTCGTGCGCTGTACGGAAAGCTTCTCTGGAGTAGCCTTCGAGCAGATCGCCCGCCAGTGCTTCCCGAGGCGCAAACGCAATGGAGTGAATCACGCCGTCCAGACCGGTCCAGTGCCGGGCGCACTCTGCGAACAAGGCGCTGATTTCGTCATCCTTCGACACATCGCACGGGAAGATGAGGTCCGATCCGAGTTCCTTGCCCAGACCGATGACGCGATCCTTGACCGACTCGCCCTGGTACGTGAAGGAGAGCTCTGCGCCTTCGCGCTGCAGGGCGCGCGAAATGCCGTAGGCGATGGATCGGTTGCTGAGCAGACCGGTGACCAGAATCTTCTTGCCGGCGAGGAATCCCATGGGATGTCTCCAGTGTGGGCGGTATTCAAGCGCCGGCGCATTATAGCCGAGGCGTTTGCTCGGACGGCCGTCTTGCCGACTTCGATCTTGCTCTCGTTGCGCCTTGCTCTACAATGCCCTCATGATCGCTCGCCTGGCAGTCGTGCTCGCTCTCGTGTCGTGGCTTACAGCCTGCGGCGATGCGCGCTGGAACGATCCGTATCCCGCATCCGAGCGTGGTTCGAATACGCTCTATACCGCCTTCGTCGATCGGCCGAAGCATCTCGATCCGGCGCTGTCATACGCCTCCGACGAATGGGATTTCATCGCGCAGATCTACGAGCCGCCGCTGCAGTATCACTACCTCAAGCGGCCGTACGAACTCATTCCGGCAAGCGCCGAACGCATCCCGCAGGTGCGCTTCTTCGGGGCGGACGGCAGCGAACTCGACGGTGCAGCCCCCCCTGATCGTGTCGCCTACTCGGAGTTCGAAGTGCGCATCCGCTCGGGGATGCGCTACCAGCCGCATCCGGCGCTTGCTCAGGATGCCGACGGCAGGCCGCTGTATCTCGCGTTGAGCGAAGAGCAGATTCGCGCGCGCCACACGCTCAACGATTTTTCACAGACGGGCACGCGTGAAGTCATCGCGGAAGACTTCGTCTACCAGATCAAGCGGCTTGCCAACCCGCGCGGCACCTCTCCCGTATTCGGTCACTTGAGCGAGTACATCGTCGGCTTGAAGGAACTTGCCGCGAATCTGCGCAAGGTCAACGACAAACTCGCGACCGATCACCGGGCGCGCTACGGCAGTGCCGACAAGGGGCTACCCTGGATCGACTTGCGTGATCACGCGCTCACGGGCGTCACGGTCGTCGATCGTTACACGTACCGCATTCGCGTGAAGGGCAAGTATCCGCAGTTCATGTACTGGCTGGCGATGCCCTTCTTCGCCCCGATCCCGCACGAAGCCGACCGCTTCTACGCCCAGCGCGGCATGAACGACGGGCGCAATCTCACCCTCGATTGGTACCCCATCGGGACCGGCCCCTACATGCTGGCGGAGAACAATCCGAACGCGCGCATGGTACTGGCCCGCAATCCGAACTTCCGCGGCGAGACCTATCCCGCCGAGGGCGAGGCTGGCGATGCCGAGAAGGGGCTGCTGCGCGATGCCGGCAAGGCGATCCCGTTCATCGATCGCGTCGTCTTCAGTCGCGAGAAGGAAGGCATCCCCTACTGGAACAAGTTCCTGCAGGGCTACTACGACCGATCGTCGATCTCTTCGGACAACTTCGATCAGGCCGTGCAGATCAGTGTCGAGGGCCAGGCGACGATCACCCCGGAGATGGAACGCAAGGGCATCGACCTGCGGACTTCGGTGGCGACGAGCACCTTCTACCTGGCGTTCAACTTTCTCGATCCGGTCGTCGGCGGGTTGGACGAGCGTACCAAGAAACTCCGACAGGCGATCTCCATCGCGGTCGATTTCGAAGAGTTCATCAGCATCTTCGCCAACGGTCGTGGGATCGCTTCCATGGGGCCGATTCCGCCGGGTCTGTTCGGATTTCGGGAGGGCGAGGCCGGCATCAACCCCGTGGTGTACGACTGGATCGACGGCCAGCCGCGCCGCAAGTCGATCGAGCATGCACGCAAGCTCCTCGCGGAGGCGGGCTACGCCAACGGCCGTGATGCGAAGAGCGGGCAGCCGCTGGTCTTGAGCCTCGACACCGTCTCGCGCGGTCCGGGCGATGCCTCGCGGCTCGAATGGTATCGACGCCAGTTCGCGAAGCTCAACATCCAGCTCGAGATCCGTCCGACCGACTGGAACCGCTTTCAGGAGAAGGTGCGCAGCGGCAACACGCAACTGTTCTTCATGGGCTGGAACGCCGACTACCCGGATCCGGAGAACTTCATGTTCCTGCTCAACGGTCCGCAGAGCCGTGCGAAGACCGGAGGCGAGAACTCGGCCAACTATCAGAACCCGGAGTACGACCGGCTGTTCGAGCGCATGAAGAACCTCGACAACGGTCCCGAACGCGCAGCGCTGATCGAGCGCATGCTGCAGATCGTCCGCGAGGATGCCCCCTGGGCCGGGGGCTTTCATCCCAAGGACTACGGCCTCTCGCATCAGTGGGTCTACAACGCGAAGCCGAACCAGATCGCACGCAACGGTCTCAAATACCAGCGCATCGATCCCGCGCTGCGGGCGAGCAAGCGTGCCGAGTGGAATCCGCCGGTCGTCTGGCCGGTGGTGCTGATCCTCGCATGCGTGGCGATACTCTCGGTGCCTGCGCTCGTGAGCTATCGCCGGCGCGAGCGCATGGCAGGCAAGGGGCACGCATGATCGGATACATCGTGCGCCGCGTGCTCTACGCAATCCCGATTCTGATCGGCGTGAATCTCCTGACCTTCATGCTCTTCTTCGTGGTGAACACGCCGGACGACATGGCACGCATGCAGTTGGGCGCCAAGCGTGTGACTCCCGCGGCGATCGAGCGCTGGAAGGTCGAGCGCGGCTACGACAAGCCGATGCTCTGGAACGACGCCGCACAGGGAAGCGAGCGCGTGACCGATACGATCTTCTACGAGAAGTCGGTGCGCCTCTTTGCGTTCGACTTCGGCAACGCCGATGACGGCCGCGACATACGCCACGAGATCCTGACCCGCATGGGCCCGAGCCTCGCGCTTGCGCTGCCGGTGTTCGTCATCGGACTGTTCGTGCACATCAGCTTTGCCTTGCTGCTGGCCTTCTTTCGGGCCACGTATCTCGATATCTGGGGCGTGGTGCTCTGTGTCGCGATGATGTCGATTTCGGGGCTCTTCTACATCATCGGCGGACAATATCTCATCAGCAAGCTCTGGAATCTCGTGCCGATCTCCGGGTTTGCCGGGGGAGCCGATGCATTGAAGTTCGTGATGCTGCCGGTGATCATCGGCGTGATCGGCGGCACGGGTGCAAGTGTGCGCTGGTATCGAACGCTGTTCCTGGAGGAAATCGGCAAGGACTACGTGCGCACCGCTCGCGCCAAAGGCTTGCGCGAAACAACGGTGCTCTTTCGTCATGTGCTCAAGAACGGGATGATCCCGATCCTCACCGGCGTCGTGGTCGTGATCCCGAGCCTCTTTCTCGGCAGCCTCGTGATGGAATCGTTCTTCGGCATTCCGGGGCTCGGCAGCTACACGATCGATGCCATTCAGGCGCAGGATTTCGCCGTCGTTCGTTCGATGGTCTTTCTCGGAGCCGTGCTCTACATCATCGGACTCCTGCTCACCGACATCTCCTACACGCTCGTCGATCCGCGCGTGCGCCTGAACTGACGACCACGATGCCCTTTCAACCCGTCATCCTGTGGACCGATGCGCTGGTGTTCCTGCTGCTTCTGGTCAGCGTCGTCACCGTCGTTTACGTTCGCCGGCACGAACACCTGCGCAAACCCTGGCAACGCGTGGCGCAGAGTCCAACCGGGATGGCCGGGGCCGTCTTTCTCTCGTTCTTCGTCGTCATCGGGTTCCTCGATTCGCTGCACTACCGTGCCCGACTGGACAATCCGGGGCCGGACGCCAAGACCATCTATGCCGTCGAGATCAAGAGTGTGCTCGATCGCCTGCTCGATCAGCTTCGACAACGCCCGGAGCGGACGTACTCGGCGCCGCTCGCATACAACGCGTACTCCAAAGAGACGATCGAACTGCCCGAAGGCCGTCAGGCCCGCGAGTACCCGCGGTTGAAGTTCGGCGGTGCGCATCTCAGTCAGCCGGAATCGCAGTGGGCCGGCGATGTCGCGCGACGCGTGCTGGCCGGCGTAGCGCTCGGGCTCGTCGGATGGCTGCTCGTCGGCGTGCTGATCTGCGCCGCGCGCGCGCGCCGCGAAGGCTCGACGATCGAAGGCGCCTGGCTCGCCATCGTGCGCGGCGAGACGGAGGTGCCATGGCGCGCCATTCTGCTCAGCATCGGGGTGTTGATCGTTCTGGGGTGTGTAACGGTCGTGCTGGCCGACAGGTATCACGTCCTCGGCACGAGCAAAGTCGGGCAGGATGTCCTCTTTCAGGCCTTGAAGAGCATCCGCACGGCGCTCGTCATCGGTACGCTGACGACGCTGCTCATGCTGCCGTTTGCCGTGCTCCTCGGCATCGCTGCCGGCTACTTCAGGGGCTGGATCGACGATGTGATCCAGTATCTCTACACCACCCTGAATTCGATTCCTTCCGTGCTGCTGATCGCGGCAGCGGTGCTGATGTCGCAGGTCTACATCGACAGTCGGCCCGAGGCTTTCCCCACGGGCATCGAGCGGGCCGACCTGCGTCTGCTCATCCTCTGTGCGATTCTCGGCGTCACGAGCTGGACGGGCCTATGCCGTCTGCTGCGGGGCGAGACCCTCAAGCTGCGCGAACTCGATTACATCCAGGCTGCGCAGGCCTTCGGTGTCGGACATCTGCGCATCATCACGCGGCACATCCTGCCCAACGTCATGCATATCGTCCTGATCGCCGTCGTGATGGAGTTCAGCGCGCTCGTGCTCGCCGAGGCCGTGCTGTCGTACGTGGGCGTGGGCGTCGATCCCTCGATGCTTTCGTTCGGCACGATGATCAATGCGGCTCGGCTGGAGATGGCCAGGGATCCCATGGTGTGGTGGTCGCTGGCCGCTGCTTTCGGCTTCATGTTCGTGCTCGTGCTGGCCGCGAATCTCTTCGCCGATGCAGTGCGCGATGCGTTCGATCCACGAGTGGCCGTGAAGCCGTTCCGGTTCAGTCTGCGTCGCAGTGCCGGCGCGAAGGCGGCCGCATGAGCGAGACGCTGCTTCAGATCGAGAATCTCTCGACCTGGATCGATACCGGGGCGGAGCACCTTCGTGCCGTCGATGGCCTGAGTTTTGCCGTGAACCGGGGCGAGACCTTCGCCCTGCTCGGCGAGTCGGGCTGCGGCAAGTCGATGACAGCCCTCTCGGTCATGCGGCTGCTGCCCGAGGCCGGGCGTGTCGTCGATGGTTCGATCCGCCTGGACGGGGTCGATCTGCTGCAGTTGCCCGAGGCCGAGATGCGAGCCGTGCGTGGATCGCGCATCGGCATGATCTTCCAGGAGCCGATGCTCTCGCTCAACCCGGTGATGACGGTGGGTGCGCAGATCGTCGAAGTCATCGAGCGCCATACGCAAACGCGCGGTGAGCAGGCGCAGCGCAAGGCGCGGTCCCTTCTCGATGACGTCGGTATCCCGGATGCACAGCGCCGCCTCGGCGAATTTCCCTTCCATTTGTCGGGCGGGCTGCGTCAGCGTGTGATGATCGCGATGGCGCTCGCCTGCGAGCCGGAACTGCTCATCGCCGACGAGCCGACCACCGCGCTCGACGTCACGATCCAGGCCCAGGTGCTCGAACTGCTGCGCGAGCTGCAGCGCAGCCGCGGCATGTCGATGCTGCTCATCACGCACGATCTCGGTGTCGTCGCGGAGACGGCCCATCGCGTCGGCGTGATGTATGCAGGGCAGATCGTCGAGAATGCGCCTTGCGCGACGTTCTTCACCGAGCCGCAGCATCCGTATTCGCGCAAGCTCTTCGCCTCCTTGCCCGCGAGGCAGAAGCGCGGTCAGGCACTCTCGGTCATCGGCGGCAGCGTGCCCTCGCTTGCCCAGAGTTTCGCCGGTTGTCGGTTCGTCGATCGGTGCGATCCTGCGCAGCAGGCGTGCCGCTCGATGGTGCCGCTACTCGCAGCATCCGGAGCGGATCGTTCGGTGCGTTGCCACTACTACAGCGGTGTGTTGGAGCGTGCAGCGCTCGATACGGCTGGGCACGCGCCCGCGGCGGTGAGCCCGAATGCGATCGAACCGACGAACGATCCCGCACCAGGCACGCACGCCGCCGCGCTGCTTTCGGTGAGCGATCTTCGCGTGCACTTTCCGATCCACCGCGGCATTCTGCGTCGGGTGGCAGGCTATGTGCGTGCGGTCGATGGCATCTCGCTCGCCATCCCGGCGGGACGCACGCTGGCGCTCGTCGGCGAATCCGGTTGCGGCAAGACGACGGTGGGCAAGGGCGTGCTGCAGCTGCTGGCGCCGACCGGCGGCGAGGTCGTGTTCGACGGCGTGGATCTCGCCACGCTCGACCCTGGCGATCTGCGGCTCAGGCGACGCGACCTCCAGATCGTCTTCCAGGATCCCTATTCGTCGTTGAATCCGCGCATGCGCGTCAACGAGATCATTGCCGAGGGCATGAGTGCGCTCGATGTTGGAAGCTCCGACGCAGATCGCTCGGCGCGCATCGATGCGCTGTTGCGCGAGGTCGGACTCGATCCGGCAGCGAAGTCGCGTTATCCGCACGAGTTCTCTGGCGGCCAGCGTCAGCGGATCGCGATCGCGCGGGCGTTGGCTGTCGAGCCGAAGCTCATCGTCTGCGACGAGCCCACGAGCGCACTCGATGTCTCCGTTCAGGCGCAGATCCTCAATCTGCTGCTCGATTTGCAGCGCCGCCACGGCATCGCGTACCTTTTCATCACGCACAACATGGGGGTCGTGGAGTTTCTCGCGCACGAGGTCGCCGTGATGTACCTCGGTCGGATCGTCGAGCAGGGGAGCGTGGAGGAGATCTTCTCGACGCCGCGTCACCCTTACACGCGGGCGCTATTGTCGGCGGTGCCCGTCCCGGATCCTGCCGCGCGAAGAGAAGTGCTGCGCGTACCAGGGGATCTGCCATCGCCGGCGTCGCCCCCTCACGGTTGTCACTTCAATCCGCGATGCCCGAAGGTCATGGAAGTCTGCCGCAAGGAGTTTCCGATCGAGATCGGCGTAGGGGCTTCGCACCGCGTGCGCTGCCACTTGTATCGCGATGAGAAGGGGGAGGCAGGCATTTCGCGCGCCCGCGTTGGAGCGCCTGCAGATTTACCGCCGCGATAGCAGATACGTTGCGCAGAAGAAACGTCGTCGAGCGGTTCTCAGTTGCGCCCGCCGGCGGATGCCACCTGGGTGCGGGATGAAGCCGTCTGAGGCTTGGAGCCATTGCTGCGCGCGGCTGCATTGGGCGTTTGCGCTTTAACGGGCTTCTTGTTGTTCGCCTTCGGGGGCTGCGTGCGGGCAACCTTGCTCTTGGGATCTGCGGCCTGCGCGGCCTTGGCGACGGGCCTGGCGTCGGCGAGCTTCGCATTCGGTTGCGGTTCGCTGCGACTGGAGGCCCCCGGGATGGTCAACGACTGGCCTGCCCTCACGCGGCCGTTGCGTATGCCGTTGTGGCTCGCCAACTGCGAGGGGGTGACGCGATAGCGCTGGGCAATCGCACTCAGCGTCTCGCCGTACTTCACGATGTGCCTTGCCATCGACGTGGCCATCGCTACGACCGGCTGCGCCGCAGCGGCCGCCACCGCCGAGGCGGAAAAGCCGGCTGCGGTGAGATCGGTGGTGCTGGCGGGTGACTCGCTGTTGTTCGGTACGAGGATCGTCATGCCGACCAAGCTGCGCAAGCGCGCCGGGATGCTGTTCACTTCGCGCAGCTGATTGAGTGCGATGCCGAAGCGGTCTGCAATGCGCTCGAGGCGATCGTTCCGGTCGATGGTATAGGACTGCCACGACGTAAGCCGGCTGCCATGTGCTTCGAGATTGGTCTGGAAGCGATCGGCGCGGTCGGTCGGAAGCAATATGGGCTGGGTGCCGTCGGCGCGGATCACGGGCCGGTTGTGCGAAGGATTGAGCGCGATGAAATCGGCAACCGGCATGTCGGCAAACCTCGCTGCCAGCTTCACGTCGATGTGTTTGTCGGTATGCACGACGGTGAAGTAGGGCTGGTTTGGAATCTCCGCCAGCTTCACGCCATAGTTCTCCGGGCGCGCGATCAGGTTCTTGACCGCCATCAGCTTCGGGATGTAGTTGCGCGTCTCGGCCGGCATGTCGAGGCTGAGATAGTCCGTCGGCAGGCCGCGGGCTTCGTTGCGCTGGATCGCTCGTCCGACGGCGCCTTCGCCCCAGTTGTACGAGGCCAGAGCGAGTTCCCACGAACCGAACATTTCGTAGAGCTTTTCGAGGTAGTCGAGCGCGGCCCGCGTGGCGGCCAACACGTCACGACGCTCATCCTGCCACCAGTTCTGCTTCAGCCCGTAGTGCTTGCCCGTGGAGGGGATGAACTGCCACATGCCGGAAGCATGTGCCGACGAGTATGCCTTTGGGTTGTAGGCGCTCTCGATCATCGGCAGCAGCGCGATTTCGCTCGGCATGCCGCGCTTTTCGATTTCTTCGACCACGAAGAACAGATAGCGCTCGCTGCGCTCGATCATGCGCGCGAGGTAGTCGGGGCGGCTCGCGTACCAGTTCTCCCAGTCCTTGACCAGCGGGGAGGGGAGATCGCGCATGCGGAACGTGCCGCGGATGCGTTCCCACAGGGAGGCTGTCGCGTGCTGCGAATTCGGATGGGTGCTGAACGGAATATCACCGAGCAGCAGATGAGCCGAACCGATATCGCTCTGCCCGTCGTGCAGGGGCAGGTGAGGGCGCGGCAGCAGGGCGTTCGAGCGCTGTGCCGGCTGCGGAACGAGCTTCAGCTCCCACAGGTTGACGATTTCGGGCTCTGCGTTGATTTCGTCGGCTGCCTGGTTTTGGGCGAACGCCAGGCTCGGAATTACGAACGAAAGAATGAGCGCCCACACGGCGCTCAGTGCCGTCATGCGATGCATGCAACCCCCATCTTCGGCTGGTGACCCGATATTATTTCTAAACTCTTCATCGAGTCAATGGGTTATGTTCGATCCCTCCAGTGTTGCTTTAGCAGTGGAGGGCTGGATCGACGTTGCGGAGGAGACTCCCTGAAGTGCGTGTACTCGAATGTTTCAAGTGTAACCCGAACCTCGATTGTTGCGGTGCCGTGACGAACGTCGACGCCGAAGCGCTCGCCCCTCGGTGCGGATGATGAGAATCGGGGTGTGGTTTGCTATTCTCCGCGGTGCGTGCTCGTCGTCGGGTGTTGCGAGTACGCGAAGTGCAGGGTCGGCGCTGTCGATCCTGTTCGATCCATTCGATGGCGTATCCGGATGTCTGCGAGCGAAGCGATGGCCGATCCCCTGAGCGCGTGGTTTTCGACACCGCTCGGGCAGTATTTCCTGGAGCGCGAGCGCGATTACTACGATCGCGTCGTTGCCGACATTTTCGGATACAACGCCCTGCAATGCGGCCTCGGGGAGATCGATCTGCTGTCGGCATCGCGCATTCCCTCGCGCTGGTGCATCGGGTCGACCGGGCCGATCGCACTGCAGACCGACTTCCGGGATCTCCCCATCGCTGCGAACAGCATCGACCTCGTCGTTCTGCCGCATGTCCTCGAATTCAGCTCCGATCCCCATCAGATCCTGCGGGAAGTCGTTCGGGTGCTCGTGCCCGAAGGGCAGGTGGTGATTTCCGGGTTCAATCCCTGGAGCCTGCTCGGCATGAAGCGGATGTGGGGGCACACCCGTCACCAGATGCCCTGGACCGGGCGTTTCATCAATCTGCCGCGTTTGAAGGATTGGCTGTCGCTCCTGTCCTTCGATGTCGTCGGCGGCTGCATGGGCGGCTACGCACCCCCGTTCTCGCAAGAGAAATGGCTGCGACGATTCAGTTTCATGGATTCTGCCGGCGACCGCTGGTGGCCTTTCGCAGGCGGCGTTTATTTCATGCAGGCCGTCAAGCGCGTGCGTGGCATGCGGGTGATCACGCCGAGCTGGCGTCCCGCCTACGCCACCGGCACGAACGTGATTGCGCTGCGCCGCGTGCGCGGGCGAGGGATCGCGGCCCGAGAGACGACGAAGCAATGACCATCGAAGGGGAGTTGGTCGACGTCTTTGCAGACGGCGCGTGCAAGGGCAACCCGGGTGCGGGCGGCTGGGGCGTGTTGATGCGTTTCGGCCCCCATGTGAAGGAACTGTTTGGCGGCGAACCCAATACGACCAACAATCGCATGGAGCTGACGGCCGTCATTCGCGCCCTCGAAGCCTTGAAGCGCGCCTCGCAAGTGCGCGTGCACACGGATTCGCAGTACGTGCAGAAGGGGATCAGCATCTGGATCCACGACTGGAAGAAGCGCGGTTGGAAGACATCCGACAAGAAGCCGGTCAAGAACGCCGAATTGTGGCGTCAGCTCGACGAGCTTGCCGCTCAGCACACGATCGAGTGGATCTGGGTGAAGGGCCATGCCGGTCATCCGGGCAACGAGCGCGCGGACGCGCTTGCGAACCTCGGCGTCGATGCCGGGCGCCGTGCCGCCGGGGGCGGTCTGCCGGTATGATTCGCGGGCCGCGCCGGCGTGCGTGCATTGCGTCGATCAACCACCCCTGTATTGCAGCCTTGCCATGACTCGTCAGATCGTCCTCGACACCGAGACGACCGGCCTCGAGCCCGAACTCGGCCATCGCATCATCGAAGTGGGCGCCATTGAGTTGTTCAACCGGCGTCCGACCGGCAATCACTTCCACTACTACCTGAATCCCGAACGCGAGAGCGACGAAGCCGCGCTGCGCGTCCATGGCATCGCCAACGAATTCCTGCTCGACAAGCCGAAGTTCCAAGAGATAGCGCAACAGTTTCTGGACTACGTGGATGGCGCCGAACTCATCATCCACAATGCGGCGTTCGACATCGCGTTCCTGAACTCGGAGCTGACCCGCTGCAACCTGCCGCTCGTGACCGGGTGCTGTCCCACGGTGACCGACACCCTGAAGCTCGCGCGCGAACTGCATCCCGGCAAGCGCAATGGCCTCGACGCTCTGTGCGACCGCTACGCCATCGACAATTCGCATCGCACGCTGCACGGCGCGCTGCTCGATGCGCAACTGCTCGCCGAAGTCTACCTTGCGATGACCCGCGGTCAGGACAGCCTCCTCGTCGGCCTCAGCGAACAAAGCGTGAACACGACCGACACCGCCGTCGAAGAGCGCTACACCCTCACCATCGTCACCGCCAGCACCGACGAACTCGCGGCCCACGCCCAATACCTCGCCGACCTCGACAAAGCCGGCAAGCAACCCTGCGTCTGGAACCGCACCGCTCCCGCGTCCTGACCCCGCTCCCTGACCCTGTGTCGACCCCGGGGTCGACACAGGGTCAACGCAGGGTCCAGGGTCAACGCAGGGTCCAGGGTCAACGCAGGGTCCAGGGTCAACGCAGGGTCCAGGGTCAACGCAGGGTCCAGGGTCAACGCAGGGTCAACGCAGGGTCGACTCAGAGTCGACCCCGGGGTCGACGCAGGGTCGCGGGGGCTCGTCCTCGGGAATCAGCGCATGGCGCGGAGGAGTTCGGCGGTCGTGGCGTCGATCAGCCAGCGCGAGATGCTGATGCCTTCGGGGATCGTGGGTAGCTGGTCGGGGGCGAACCAGCGTGCGTCCTCGATTTCGACGCCATCCGGACGCATCTCGCCACCGGCGTACTCAGCCGTAAACGCAATCATGAGCGAATTGGGGAAAGGCCACGACTGGCTGCCGAAGTAGCGGATGTCCTTCACGTACACGCCGACTTCTTCGTGCGTCTCGCGCGCCACCGTCTCTTCGAGCGACTCGCCCGCCTCGACGAACCCGGCAAGCGCGCTGTAGCGACCCTGCGGCGAACCGGGTTTGCGGGCGAGCAGCACATCGGATCCGCGCGTAACCAGCACCATGACCGCCGGATTGATCCGCGGATACACCCGCAGCCGGCAGCTCGGACACGATCGTGCACGCTCCTCGCCGCGAATCACCGTCGGCGTGCCGCAGCGCCCGCAATACTGATGCGTGCGATCCCACTCGAGGATCTGCGCCGCGCGGCTCGCCACGGCCACCGATGCCGTATCGAGCCGGGCCAGCAGCGTTCGCAGCCCGTGCCACACCATGCCCGACGGCGTCGCCGGTGTGGCGATCTCCGCCGAAAACGCAGGCTCGCCATGCAATGTGCCGAGGTACTGCACGCGAGCCGGCTCCATCCCCAGTTCGCTCAGATGCGCGCAGCGCGGCAGGACGAGTTCGTCGCCCTCCATGGCCACCAGCATGCGCCCCTCGTGGAATGCAAACCAGACGGCCGGACCAGACTCGCCGGCATGACGCACGCCGGGCACGAACGGAAAAATCGGGGGAGTGCTCATGGACTGCGTACCTCGCGGCGAAGTGGGGAACGATCGACGGGCATGGGCGCCACACGAAACAACCATACAACGACCGCCGCCGCATCATCGCACCTGCACCTCGACGCGGCCGACATCCCCAGGCCATGGATCAGCGCCGGAATTGTAGCGCCGATTTCCTGTCACACTGGAAAGCCCATGGATCGGGAAGGGTCGCCATCGCCACCCCCCGTCCATGCCAATGACTACACACCGGGGAGTTTCGCCGCCATGACCGATCACGTGCGCAAAGTCGTCATCCTGGGCGCAGCCGGGCGGGACTTTCACAACTTCAACGTACGCTACCGGGAAGATCCTGCCTTCGACGTGGTCGCCTTCACCGCCACGCAGATTCCCAGCATCGACAGCCGCACCTATCCTGCCGAGCTCTGC
>JBIKKL010000045.1:0-15050 GCA_044360365.1 Burkholderiales bacterium
AGAGTCGGTATGCCGTCACCGCTGCCGAAACGCCGGACGAACTGCTTGCGGAACTGGAGCGTGAACTCGGCCTGCTGGCCAGCTGCGATCCTGTCCTTATTGATACGACCCTGCTCATCCACCCGAACGCGATGTCGAACTTCATCGACTATCACTTCTTCCTGTCCGAAGCCAACGCCGTCGTCCACCGCCTCGGGCTGGAAGGCGTTCTACAAATCGCGAGCTTCCACCCTCACTACGAATTCGCGGGCAGTCATCCGAACGACCGGGCCAACTACACCAATCGCTCGCCTTACCCCATGCTTCATCTGTTGAGGGAAGCGAGCATCGATCGCGCCGTCGCGGCCTATCCCGACTCCGCCGAGATTACCGACAGAAACATCGACACCCTGCGCAGTCTCGACGACGAAGCCTGGGCCCGGCTATGGGAAAACAATCGGAGGGAGGAAGAACCGTAGCTCGTCGGCGGCAGCCATGCAGGGCTTCGCGGCCGTCGAGACTCGAAGCGGTTATCAAAAACCGCGCGCTTTGTCGATTTGCCCTTCGAGCGGACGGCCTGCGCGAAAGTGGCCGATGTTGCGGCAGAAGCGGTCGAGATTGCGGCTGATGCGGAACTGGCTGGCACCGGCCGTGTGCGGGGTCATGACGACATTCGCCGTCGTCCACAGTGGGTGATCCGGAGGCAGCGGCTCCATGGGCGCCACGTCCAGGCCCGCGCCGGCCAGCGCGCCGGATTTGATCGCCGCGATCAGTGCATCCGCATCGAAGATCTCACCGCGAGTCACGTTGACGAACAGCGCCGACGGCTTCATGAGCGCGAAGGCGCGCGCATCGAAGAGATTGCGCGTCTGCGGCGCGAGCGGCAAGCCCGACGCCACGACATCCGCGGTCCGCAGCAATTCGTCGAGCCGATCGCTTCCCCAGACTTCGGACACCTCGTCCGACGGTGGCACCGGATCGCAATCGACCGCAATGCAGCGCATGCCGAACGCCTGCGCGCGCCGGGCGATCTGTCGACCTGTTCCGCCGAAGCCGACGATGCCCATCACGCGGCCTTCCAGTTCGAACTCCTCGGCCCGATAGGCGACACGGTTCTTCCATGAATTCGGTGCGTCCTTGACGGCCGCTGCGAGGCGCCGCGTGAGCGACAGGAGCAACGCGAAGGTGTGATCGGCCAGATGGGTGCCGACAAGTCCCTTGTCGCCCGTGAGCAAGACCTCGCTCTTCACCATTTCCGGAAACAGGTAGGAGTCTGCACCGGAGGTAATCGCGTGGACCCAGCACAGCTTCTTCGCGCGGGAAAACATCTCCGGGGTAATCGTGCCGAGTATCACCTCGACATCCCCCATCGCGCTCACTGCCTCCGCAGCACCCTTCGCAACGGTGATGCGCACACCCGCGCCGGCTGTCTCGCGTATGCGCGCAAGCAGAGACTCTTCCACCGTAGGCATGGTGACGCCAGGAATGATCAGAATGTGCATGACGGCTCCGAGATTGAGGGTATGCAACCGATCATAACCGAAGCGGATTCGAATCAGCTTCGGCGAGCACGGGCCTCGTGCCCCGAGGGGAAGCGGTCGAACCGCGGCGACGGACGATGCGATGAGGCGCGAATAGCGTTCAGGGGGCAGGTCATGCACTGCCAGAAAACAATGAGGCCGTAGCTCGGTGGCTCAAAAAAAGCCGGTGATCCAGTCGAGGAGGGTCGTGTACATCGTCTGGCTTCAATGAGGCCGAGGCATCGCTGCCTCGGAAAACCCGGTAAGGACATCAAGCTCGGTGCCGAGCATCCTGAGACCGATGTCAAACACATCGGGTGCGGTATAGTGAGGCGTGGTCGGAAACCCGTCCCGCCGAAGGCGCCAATTGCGCTGCGCGTCGACGCAGATGTTCTCGAGTGGTTCACGTCTCAAGGGCCTGGTTATCAAACCCGCATGAACGCGGTGCTCCTTGCATTCAAACAGGCGTCGATATAACAAGTGCATCGTCAAGATGCATGATCAAACCCGATTCCTCAGCTACTCACCTCCTCCAACCGCCTCACCAAATTCCGTCGCGCCCGATACCGCCCCTTCAGCTCCACCAGCCAGCGCCTGAACTCCCCCGGTCGGTCGATCCGCGCGAACAACTCGCCGATCTTTCGCACCCGTGCCACTGCCTCGTCGTACACACGATTGCCCGTACGCTGCAGGGTGATCTCGATCTGGTTCCGATAGATCACGATGGCTTCCTCAGGATGCTCCGCCTCGCATGCCGCCGCGATATCGAGCCACGCCGCCGGGCTGCATCCGGATTGCTTCGCCTCGGCCAGCGCGGCGTCGACGCGCCCCTCGTCGATAAGCATCTCGATCAGCAAGTCACCCTCGCAGGAATCCGACCGATCGTGGGCGCGCTGGCCTGCGACGAGCGCGCGGACTTGTGCGAACGCCTTTTCGCGCCATGCCGGCCACGCGCCCGATTGACAGACGGACCTCAGCAACCGGTACCCACGGCGCGACGGCATCGCGACAAAGTATTCCCAGGCGAGTGCTGTTGCGTCTTCGTGACGCTGAGCGCGGTGGTAGGCGTGGATGAGAAATTCCGTCAACGTAGGGTCGGCCTTGCAGGGAAAAGCGGCGCGCCCACGCTCGGCCCAGGCGAGCGCTTCCCCGTGACGGTTGGCATCGGCATAGAGCTTCGCGATCTCGACGAACGCGTGCACCGTCGATAGATCGCGCGCCTTCACGGCCGCGAGCGCTTCGATGTCGCCGGCGAGGCGGGCGAGATCTTCCATGATTCTGGCCAGAACGAAGAACCGCCCGCCGTGCATCGGGCGATCGCCGGGTACGCGTTCGGGCAGTTCGAGCCATGCCGCTTCGGCCAGGGCGCGATATCGGGCGAGCCCGAGTGCGCCGAGCAGCGGCGCGTAGTTTGCCAGCCTGAAGAGGCCCCAATCGTCGTCGAGCTGCAGCCGGAGCAGGGAAGCGGCGAGCCCCGACGGGTCGACGGGCGTGGATCGGCATGCTTGAAGGTGGATCGTTGCGAGCCGGCGCAGAAGATCGCCGAAGGCGCCGGCGGAATCGTCGGTGTACTCGTACGCGGCCATGCCGAACTGCAGTGCCTCATCGGCCAGCACGAGCGCTTGGCCTGCATCGCCTTGGTCGAGTAAACCCTGCAACAGCTCCGCCGCGGCCTGGGCGCGTGCGACGAAGGTGGGCATCTCTTGCCGATCGACGTAGCCCCGAGGCACGGCAAACACGCGACGCACGAGCGCTCGCCGCGACGCCTCGGATTCCGGCGGGGATGATCGCCATGCCGCAGACTGAAGCCGATGGCATAGCACATCGTCCTGAGCGGCATAGTCGATCAACGTCTCGATCAGTGCGGCCCGGCTCCATTGGTTCAGGGCGCTGCGAAGGTTATCGAGATCGGACCGCCGTTGAAGGAGATCGGCTGCGTCCGGCTGCGCACGTTCGACAGACAGTTCACTCATTGATCGCTTCCCGTTGGCTGCTATGGACCGAGCAACGATAATGCGGCAGTCTCTGGCTCACGACGTGAGCCAGAGTCCCCTCCCCTCCTCATCATTCCACCGCTGCGCATGCACCCCGCGGGGGTCGGTGTCCATGGGGTGATCCATGCGCTAGACTCCGACCTCCTCGATTACGCATCTTCAGGTCAGTCCCCATGAAGTTAGCTACCTGGAACGTCAACTCCCTCAAGGTCCGCCTGCCGCACCTGCAGGAATGGCTCGCAGCCGGCGGCCCCGATGTCCTCTGCCTGCAGGAAACGAAAACGGAAGACGGCAAATTCTGCGTCCCCGAGATCGAAGCCACCGGTTACCGTTGCTGCTACAGCGGCCAGAAGACATACAACGGCGTCGCAATACTGAGCCGCGAGCCCGCGGCGGACGTTCAAATCGGCATCCCGGATTACGACGATCCGCAGCGGCGGGTGATCGCCGCGACGTTCGCCGGAGTACGTGTCGTGTGCGTGTACATCCCGAACGGCGAGTCGGTGACGTCAGAGAAGTACAAGTACAAGCTGGCATGGCTGGAGAGGCTCACTGCCTGGATCGAAATTCAGCTGCGCGCTTACCCGAAGCTCGCCCTGCTCGGCGACTACAACATCGCACCGGATGATCGCGACGTCTACGATCCGAAGGCATGGGAGGGCCAGGTACTGTGCAGCGAACCGGAACGGCAGGCGTTCCAGCGCCTTATCGGGCTCGGGCTGGTCGACAGCTTCCGCATGTTCGAGCAGCCCGAGAAGTCCTACACCTGGTGGGACTACCGGATGAACATGTTCAAGCGCAAGCTCGGCATGCGCATCGATCACGTTCTGCTGTCGACCGAATTGGCGCCGAGCTGCAGGTCATGTGTGATCGACAAGGACATGCGCGCGAAGGAACGCCCTTCGGATCATGCCCCGGTGATCGCGGACCTCGCAGTGTGATCCGCTAGCGCCCGCGCGAACCGCACGCTCAGCGCGACGCCCGGGAGACACGATGGAAGCAGTACGTCGCGGTGTACGAACCGCGATCGTCGGTTCAACGGCTTCGGACCGCATCCTCGGTCTCCTTCAGGCTGTGCCTTGCGCTACTGCTTCGTGACGACGACTTCGAGATACTCTGCTGGAACGACCAGCGCCCGGTCTCCCGCCACATTGAATCGATCGAGCAGCGCAGTCAGGTCCCGCGCGAGCGCCGACTGCCCGGCACCGTCGAGCGCCAGAAACGCCTTGTGCGTCGGCCCGTAGAAATCGCGGAAGACCTCCAGCCAGTGCGCGCTCGAACGATAGCGAAAGTTGAAGACCCGGCGTTCGCAACGGATCTGCCGTGCAACTCGTCCCAGCAATTCGACGACGTGAGGCTCCGTGCCCCAGAGCGCCGGCGACGCGATACCTTTAGGCGGCGGCACGTACCGCCCGACGGTCTTGAGCACCTCGCCGATGAAGCCCGCCGGCGTCCAGTTCGCCATGCCGATTCGCCCACCGCTTCGAACGACTCTCGCCATCTCGTCGGCAGCTGTCGCATGGTCCGGGGCGAACATGACACCGAAGGTGGACACGACCACGTCGAACACGCCGTCTTCGAAGGGCAGCGCTTCGGCATCAGCGATCTGAAACTCGACCTGGCCGCCCTCGGCCTCGACTCGTCTTGCTCCCTTCTCCAGCAACGAAGGCACATAGTCCGTCGACGTGACGCGTGCGAACCGGCGCGCCGCGGCAAGTGTGGCGTTGCCGTTGCCGGCGGCCACGTCGAGTACGCGCTCGCCCGCACAAATGTCGAGCGCTTCGGCGAGCGACTCACCCACGATTTGCAGCGTCGTTCCAATGACGGCGAAGTCGCCGCTCGCCCACATGGTCTGCTGGCGCTGCTTGATCGCGTTGAAGTCCACCGTGGCCGATGCGCGTGCCGGGTCGATTGCCGTCGATTGCGCGGTGCATTGATGCGATGTGATAGTCATGATTCCTCCAATGAGTGATTGCAGTGATGGGACCACGTCCGCCCCTCCTTCCCGCCTCGTCGCGGTCGTTCAAGGGGCGCACGCGCAGACGAACTGTCCCATGAGAAGATGCGTTGACGCTCATCGGGGAGTCCTGCAAACTTGATCCAGCGTCCTTATCTGCCTGCTCGCTTGATCGCCTGTCCGTCGCACTTGATCGAGAATCCACCGAGAAGGAGATCCCATGGAGCGAGACATACTCTCCGACCTCCTGCGCAGCGTTCGTTTGCGGGGCGCGGTTTTCTACTACGTCAGCTACAGCGGGCCTTGGGCGGCGCAAACCCAGCCCGCTGCCGAAATCGCGGACGCCGTGCTCCCGGGGAGCGAGCACGTGATGGAGTTTCACATGATCGCCAAAGGCGACGGCTGGGCCGCGATCACGGGTCAGGCGCCGGTGCGGTTGGGCAAGGGCGACATCGTGATGTTTCCCCAGGGTGATGGTCATGTCATGTCGAGTGCGCCTGGCCTCATCCCCGAAAAGCGCGAGACGCAGTGGGTGCAGTCGCAACGCGACCTGCCGAAGCCGATCCCGGTCTCGGTAGCGAACGGCATCACGCACGCCGGCAACCCAATGCCGATGGACGTCGCAGAAACGGTGCTCGTATGCGGATTCCTGGGCTGCGATCTGCGGCCATTCAATCCATTGATCGGTGCCCTGCCGCGCATGCTGCATCTACCAGCCTCGCGCGCAGGTCAGTGGGTTGCGCACGTCATCGATCAAGCCGTCGGCGAAACACATCAGCGCCGCCCCGGCGGGGAGGCTGTACTCGAACGGCTCTCGGAGATGATGTTCGTCGACAGTGCCCGGCGTTTCCTCGACGGGCTCCCCAGCGATGCCACAGGTTGGCTGGCCGGGCTTCGCGATCGATACGTGGGGCGCTCGCTCGCACTGCTGCACGAACAGTGCGGGCGCGCCTGGACAGTTGACGAACTCAGCCGCGAGGTCGGCTTGTCCCGGTCCGCGCTACATGAGCGCTTCGTGCAGTTCCTCGGTCAAGCACCTATGCAGTATCTGGCGCACTGGCGGATTCAGGTGGCTGCCGGATTGCTGCGTACGTCGTACCGAAGCGTGGCAGACATCGCCGGTGAAGTCGGCTACGAATCCGAAGCCGCGTTCTCGCGCGCGTTCAAGCGCATCGTCGGCCTGCCGCCCGCAGCCTGGCGGCGCGGGCAGCGGACGGCAGCGAACGCATCGTGTGTATCGGCAATGCAGCGTCGTACCTCCCATCTCGCAGGCGACATGACATGAACGTTCTTTCCCTCGGGGTCAGACTTGCACAGCTGTTTCGGACGCATCGAGACCCATCGATCTGTTCCGCCTCCCTGATGCACAATGATCGTGACGATCGCATGGATCGAGTCGTCGATCTACAGGGTTTCACAGTGGAGAAAAGTCGGTCAACCATTGCAGCGAGCTTCGGCTGTCGCTGGACACACGCGCTTGCTCGCACGCTGACCACGCTGCTTTTCGGATGGGCCGCCGTCGCGGCCGCACATGATGCGCCCCATGCCTCTGCACCTGCCGCCGAAAGCATGCGCGCCGCCGCAGAACGCCTCCTTGGCGTATTGCCCCCGGCCGCACGCGCCGAGGCGCAGCGTCCGTTCGCCGATCGCGACCGCATCGACTGGCACTACACGCCACGCACGCGCAACGGCATCGCGCTGAAGGCGCTCGATGCACCCGCCCGCAATGCCGTGCACGATCTGCTGCGTCAGGCACTCTCCGCGTCCGGCCACGGGAAGATCGTCAACATCATCGAACTGGAAACGGTGCTGCGCGAGATCGAGGCGATCGGCTGGACGCGCGACCCCGAACGCTATCACGTTACGATCTACGGCAAGCCGGACCGGGTGGCCGCCTGGGGCTGGCGGTTCGAAGGGCATCATCTGTCGCTCAACTTCACCCTGGCGGGCAACCGGCTTGCCGTCGACAGCCCGAGCTTCCTCGGTGCGAATCCGGCCATCGTCCCCAAAGGTTCGAGGCAGGGACTACGCGTGCTCGCAGCCGAGGAGGACGAAGCGCGCGCGCTGCTTGCCGCGCTTACCGAAGCGCAGCGGAAAGAGGCGATCTTCGATACGCGCACTTATGGCGACATCGTCACGACGAATGCAGGCCAGGTGGCGCCGCTTGCCGATGCCGGCATCGCCGCGACCAGGCTGGACGAACGCCAGCGCAAACTTCTCATGCGGCTCATCGAGGTGTATGCAAACACCTTCGAGGCAGGACTTGCCAAGGCGCGGCTCGCGCGCGTTCATGAAGGGGGGATCGACAGGATCCGCTTCGGATGGGCAGGGGCAACGGAGCGCGGGCGGCCGCACTACTATCGCATTCAGGGCCCGCTCTTTCTCATCGAGTACGACGCCTCACAAGGAGGCGGAAATCATATCCACACCGTGTGGCGCGATTTCGACGGTGACTTCGGCCGCGATCTGCTGCGCATTCATTATCAGACCAGCGCCGGCACCTCCCACCGCCACCGGTGAGCCAGTAGTGCAGGATCAGCGCTCGCGCATCTCGGATCGCGTGCCGGGAATTCCGCCCCCCAAGTCACATGCTGTCGCATGAACGCAATGTACACGCACGAATCCCGAAGGTTTCGATCGCAACAGCGACGGAGCGCGAACAGCCTCGTCAGTCCCCGCCCGGGGCATCCCCTTCCATACCCAGCTCGCGGATCTTGCGCGTAAGCGTATTGCGCCCGAGCCCGAGCAGTTGTGCCGCCTCGATCCTGCGACCGCCGGTATGCGCGAGTGCCTTCTTGATGAGGGAGCGCTCGAACGAGGCCGTGAGCCCGTCGATGATCCCGGACTCGCCGCGATTGAGCGAGTTCTCCACTTCGCGTTCGAGCAGCGCCGTCCATGATTGATCCGAGCCCGTCTTGCTTTCGCCGCGCAGCTCCGAGGGCAGATCACCGATTTCGACGGTCTGCCCGGGCGCCATCACGGTCAGCCAGTGACAGAGATTCTCCAGCTGACGCACGTTGCCGGGCAGATCCTGCGCAGCGAGAAACTTGAGTCCGGATTCCGCCAGCCGCTTCGGCTCGACGCCGAGTTCACGTGCGCTCTTCTGCAGGAAATAGCGCGCAAGGAGGGGAATGTCGTCGCGACGTTCGCGCAGCGGCGGCAGCTTCAACCGAATGACGTTCAGCCGATGGAAGAGATCCTCCCGGAAGAGCCCCTTCTCCACCCGATCTTCGAGATTCTGATGCGTGGCCGCGATCACGCGCACGTTCGTCTTGATCGGCTGATGTCCGCCCACCCGATAGAAGTGACCATCGGAGAGCACGCGCAGCAGCCGCGTCTGCAGATCGGGCGGCATGTCGCCGATCTCATCGAGAAAGAGCGAACCGCCGTCGGCCTGTTCGAAGCGCCCGCGACGCTGGGTCTGAGCGCCCGTGAACGCGCCGCGCTCGTGACCGAAAAGCTCCGACTCGAGCAGATCCTTCGGAATGGCCGCAGTGTTGATCGCGATGAAGGGCTTCGACGACCGCGGGCTGTGCCGATGCAACGCGTGCGCGACGAGTTCCTTGCCGGTGCCCGACTCGCCGGTGATCAGCACGGTGGCATTCGACTGCGCGAGGCGCCCGATGGCCCGAAACACCTCCTGCATCGCAGGTGCCTGGCCGAGAATTTCCGGCGCAGGGGCATCGACATCGACCGTCGTGTCGCGCTTGCGGCTCTCGTCCATTGCGCGCCGGATCAGTTCGACGGCGTTGTCCACGTCGAAGGGTTTGGGCAGATACTCGAACGCACCGCCCTGAAAAGCCGCGACCGCGCTGTCGAGATCCGAGTACGCTGTCATGATGATCACGGGCAGCTGCGGGTGCAGTTCCTTCAGCTTCTGCAGCAGGTCGAGGCCCGATTCGCCCGACATGCGAATGTCGCTCACGACGACTTGCGGCACGCCATCCTCGAGCGCGGAGAGCGCATCGCTCGCCGAGGCGAACGAACGAAACTCGATGCCTTCGCGCGCGAGCGCCTTCTCGAACACCCAACGGATGGAACGGTCGTCGTCGATGATCCACACGGGATTGTCCGGGACACTGGCCGTAGGAAAGGCGAAACTCGTCAAGGCAGCTGCGGGTTCGGACATGATGAATGCTCGATGTTCAGTGGTTGCTCGGTCAATGCCTCGGGCTCAGTGCCGCGCGGCGCGCTGCTTATCCGCTCTTCGGTTTCGCATCGGCGATCGGGAGCTGGATCAGAAACAAGGTGCGGCCAGGCCTGGATTCGAACTCGATCGATCCGCCGTGCTGCGAGATGTAGGTTTGCGCGATCGACAGGCCGAGCCCCGTGCCGCCATCGCGGCCGGACACCAGCGGATAGAAAAGCTTGTCCCGCAGGTTGTCGGGTATGCCGGGCCCGGTGTCGATGATCTCGATGCGTGCCACGTGCCGATGTCTTCGGCGCGCAATGATCACGTTGCGCACGACGCGGGTTCGCAGCGTCAGCGTGCCATTGCCCTTCATGGCCTGTACGGCGTTGCGGGCGATATTGAGCAGCGCCTGAATGATTTGTTCCATGTCCGCGACGATGGGCGGCAGGCTTACGTCGTAATCGCGCAGGATGGTCAATCCGAGCGGCGTCTCGGCCTGTATCACGCCGCGCACGCGCTCGAGTGCTTCGTGCACGCTGAACGACTTCAGCTGCGGCAGCCGGTGCGGGGTGAGCATGCGGTCCATGAGGGACTGCAGCCGGTCGGCCTCATGGATGATGACACCGGTGTATTCGGCCAGATGCGGCTTGGGCAATTCACGCTGCAGAAGCTGTGCCGCACCGCGGATGCCGCCGAGCGGATTCTTGATTTCATGCGCAAGGTTCCGGATCAGCTCCCGGTTGGCGAGGCTCTGACTGAGCAGACGCTCCTCGCGATCGACCTTCAATCGCTGATCGATCGGCTTGAATTCGAGCAGCAACATCTGGTCGCCCGACTCTTCGATCGGGGTGACCGTGCAAGTCACCTGCAACGTCGGACGACCCGTGGCTGCGATTTCGAGATCCTGCTCGGTATAGCTGCACGCATGCGTGCGCGCGTAGTCGATCGCGGACTGCAGACGTTCGGCGCCGACGAAGATCTCGCTGACCGCATGGTCCTTGAACTGGCGAGATCCCACTTCGAACAGGTTTTCCGCTGCGGGATTCGCGTAGATCACGCGCGAGGCACCGTCAACCGCGACGACGGCCGTAGCGAGCAGATCCAGTCCTGGGCGAGCGGCATCGAGCATCAGGGTATCCGTAGGCCGCCAAAACGCGGCACGAACCCCATTGCAGCAAGATGCGCGCCAATGGCCGTTGCCGATCGAACGCCAGCTTCGCGAACGAGGCTCAGCGCAGGTTCGAGAGTTCCTGCTTGAGCGAGGCCACGTTGCGCTCGTGCTGCGCCACGCGGCTTTTCAGCCCCTGGATGCGATCGAGGTAGCGCTGGTAGTTGCGCTCGTCCCCGGTGCGAACGGCTTCGCCGTCCTGCAGATCCTTGCGCGCCTGCGCGAGCGCCTTCTCTTCGACGGCAAGTTCTTCTTCGAGGATCTTGCGGCGTGAATCGTCCCGACGCTTCTGCGTGGAAGGATCGACGTTCGGCAGTCCGCCGGGAGGAGCGGGCGCCGCGACGCCCGGGCCGGGCGAACTCCCGACACGCCCCGATGGTGCAGGCGCCGATGGCTGCGGCGGCGCAGGCGCTTCGAAGCAGGAGGCCTTCTTGGCGCCCTTGACCGCAGAGTCGGAATACGTGACGTGACCGTTGTCGTCGACGTACTTGCAAAGTACGGCGTGCGCCCCGGCCGCATGAACGAGCGCCAGACCCAGGAATAAAATTCGTGCGATGTTGTTTCGCGCCCGCATTCGACTCGACAACGCTTCGTGAAGACGACCCGAAAGTCCGGGCGTCGGAAGGCCACGGCAGTCTACGGCAGGCATAGGGCTTTGGCAATTGCCGGGCCGGCTGCGGCACGGGCAACGCTGCAACGGATCTGCCCAAATACAACAAGGTCATGCAGACACCCTCTAAACACAAAGGGGGGCCGATGCCCCCCTTTGCTCACCCGATGCGCGAAAGCGATCAGCTGCTGTAGTACATGTCGAACTCGACCGGATGCGTGGTCGTACGGAAGCGCTGGACTTCATCCATCTTCAGCGCCATGTAGGCATCGATCATGTCCTTCGAGAAGACGCCGCCGCGGGTCAGGAACTCATGATCCTTCTCCAGGCACTCGAGGGCCATATCGAGCGAATGGCACACGGTCGGTACCTTGGCTGCTTCTTCCGGCGGCAGGTCGTACAGGTTCTTGTCCATCGGGTCGCCCGGATGGATCTTGTTCTGGACGCCGTCGAGACCGGCCATCAGCATGGCTGCAAACGCGAGGTACGAGTTGGCCGTCGGATCCGGGAAGCGGACCTCTACACGACGCGCCTTCGGGCTCGTCACATAGGGAATTCGGCAGGACGCCGAACGGTTGCGCGCAGAGTACGCAAGGTTGATCGGCGCTTCGAAGTGCGGCACCAGACGCTTGTAGGAGTTGGTTCCCGGATTGGTGATCGCGTTGAGCGCACGCGCGTGCTTGATGATCCCGCCGATGTAGTACAGCGCGAAGTCGGACAAACCCGCATAGCCGTTGCCGGCGAAGAGGTTCTGGCCATCCTTCCATACCGATTGGTGCACGTGCATGCCCGAGCCGTTGTCGCCCACGACGGGCTTCGGCATGAACGTGGCCGTCTTGCCATAGGCCGCGGCCGTCATCCACACGGTGTACTTGAGGATCTGGTTCCAGTCGGCGCGCTTCACGAGGCTGTTGAACACCGTCCCGATTTCGCACTGACCGGGCGCTGCAACTTCGTGGTGATGCACTTCCACTTCGACGCCCTGCTGCTCGAGCGCCAGGCACATCGCATTGCGGATGTCCATGAGCGTGTCGGCCGGAGGCACGGGGAAGTAGCCGCCCTTGACCGGGGCGCGGTGAGCCATGTTGCCGCCTTCGAGATCGAGGCCGCTGCTCCAGGGTGCTTCTTCGGAAGAGATCTTCACGAAGCAACCCGACATGTCCACGTTCCAGGTTACGCCGTCGAAGATGAAGAACTCGGGCTCGGGGCCGAAGTAGGCGGTGTCGCCGATACCGGTCGACTTCAGATAGGCTTCGGCGCGCTTGGCGATCGTGCGCGGGTCGCGATCGTAGCCCTTGCCGTCGGCGGGTTCGAGCACGTCGCAGGTGATGTTCAGCACGACCTCGTCGGTGAACGGGTCCATGCGGGCGGTGTCCGCATCGGGCATCAGCAGCATGTCGGAAGCCTGGATGCCCTTCCAGCCGGCAATCGAGGAGCCATCGAACGCGTGGCCGTCTTCGAACTTCGACTGGCCGAACTGCTTGGCCGGGACGGAGACGTGCTGCTCCTTGCCGCGGGTATCCGTGAAGCGGAGGTCGACGAACTTGACCTCCTGTTCCTTGATCAACTTCAGTACTTCTGCTGATGTCATTTGCCTTTTCTCCTAGCTGGCAGGTCAAAACCGCGTATGAGTGCGGGAACCGGGTCAGCAGGAACCATGCCACATTCCAGGGCAGGAAAACCCTTACGACTGAACCGTTTCGATGCCTCGGCGCGGATTCTACGCCTCATTTGTGTGCATTCCCGCCCGAGTGCGCATCTTCTTGGTGCGACGGTCCAGCCCCCGCCACGCTATCCGGATCTCACTTAGAATCCTCGGTCCCCACCCCGATCGAGGAGAGATGCCATGCCCACGCCGGAAGAGATCCTGGCCGCAGCGCGCCAGCGGGCCCGCGATAACGGCCTGCCCTACGAGGGCGCCTTGCTGCCCGCCGAGGCGGCCGAGCTGATGAAGTCACACCCCAAGGCGATGCTGGTCGACGTGCGGTCTCGCGCCGAATGGGACTTCGTTGGCCGAGTCCCGGGGGCGGTCGAAATCGAGTGGAAGAGTTATCCGGGGATGGCGGCAAACACCCGCTTCCTCGAGGAACTGACCGCCAAGGTACCGCAGGATGCCATCGCGATGTTTCTATGCCGCAGCGGCGGACGGTCGCACGATACCGCGGCAGTCGCCGCGCGCACCGGCTACGCGGCCGCGTTCAACATCCTGGAGGGCTTCGAAGGCGACCGAGATGGCGCAGGACATCGCAACACGGTAAGTGGGTGGCGGGCGGCCGGCCTGCCCTGGGTACAGAGCTGAAGGGGGTCAGGGATGCAGGCCGGATTTCGCCGGCCGCACCCGCAACCCTGCGATGCCCAGTCCGATGGCGGTCATCGCCGATGCCAAGAGCAGCACCTGCGTCGGGGACCCGTACTCGAGCATCATCCCCCCTGCCGCGATCCCTGCGCTGACGCCGACGAGCAAACTCGTCGAGGACCACGTGAAGCATTCGGCAAGCGATGCACGAGGCGCAATGCCTGCAATCAGCACCGACTGCGAAGCAAGAACCGTCGACATCGGCACGCCTGCCAAGATGCTGACCAGTGCGAAGGCGAACAGATGCTCGATCGGCGCAAGGACGAGCAGACCCACCGCCATTGCCGCAAGGGCCGCGCGGTACTGGGCAGGTACGCTCCAGGACCAGCTGCGGCTTCCGTAGACGAGCGCGCCCGCTGCACTCCCCAAACTGGTCAGCGCCAGAATCGCACCGGCGGCGGCCGGCACACCCGCTCGACTGGCGATGGCCGTCACTGCGACCTCGAACAGTCCGAAGCCCAGCGAGAAGAACAACGTCACCGAGAGTACCGAGGCCAGTCCGGGGGTCCTCAGAACATCGAGGCGACTCGATCGAGGCGACAACGCATCCGGCAGCCATGCCCGCACGGCTGGAGCACTCGCAAACACCCACGCACCGATGAGCCCGAGGGCCGCCGTACACATCACGGCCCCGGCCGGCCACAGTAACGCCGTGAAGACGCTGACGAGGCCAGGACCGAGTATGAACACCATCTCCATCAGCACGGAGTCGAGGGAGTAGGCGGTCTGCAGATGTTCCGGTTCGCGCAGCAGGCGGCGCAGCAACGCGCGGATCGTGGTCGGAATGGGCGGTACCACGGCGCCCGCACAAAACGCAGCAACGCCGACGATCAGGTCGCTCGCGCCGGACTGCACGGCGAAAATGAGCAGACCGAGTGCGAGCGGATAGGCCATCCCGCTGATGCGCAGCAATCGCGCCGGGCCCAACCGATCGATCAAGCGGCCGATGAATGGTGCGGCCACCCCCACGCCGATGACATAAAGGGCGCTGGCGATGCCGGCGCGCGCGAAGGACTGTTGCGACTGCTGAACGAACAGGAGGATCGACAGGACCGCCATGCCGATCGGCAGGCGCCCCACGAAGGACGCCGCCACGGCAGCGCCAAGACCCGGTTCGCGCAGGAGGGCTCGATAGCGGTCCAGCGAAATCATCGCGCCGCGCGCCGCTTGTGAAAGGCACGTCCCGATCTTGCACGAGGCCGACGGTACCTCGCCGTCAACCTTGCGACCAGTTCACCAGGCCGGTGTATGCGGTCAGGAGGACGATTGCGCCGAAGACGATCCGGTACCATGCGAAGACCGTGAAATCGTGCGTCGTGATGTAGCGCAACAAC
>JBIKKL010000459.1:0-4333 GCA_044360365.1 Burkholderiales bacterium
GTTCGTTCGGAGCGTTGGCACGCGGCTTGCTGTCCGAATAGGCATTGCGGACCACTCGGGGGCGTGGGATTGATGAAGTCGTATGCCGAGTATCTGTCGCTGCTTGCTCAGGAGACGGATGCCGATCTCACGGAGCGCGACTTCGCGCTGCTGACGGGGGCCATGCTCGATGCAGGCGTGCCCGACCTGGAACTTGGCGCATTGCTGGGAATCTTCAAGGCGCGCCTCGACCGGGTTCCGTTGCTGCTTGGATTGGTCGATGCGCTCGACGCTCGAATTGCCCGCTGGTCGACTTCGGTACAGTGTTGTCCGGTGTCGCTCGCCTGCTACGGCGGCACCAGCGATACGGCGGATCTCACGCCGCTGTTGGGCTTGATGCTCGCGCGCTTCGGCATTCCGGTGCTGATCCATGGGCCGCTGCATGCCGCGAGCGGTGTCTCCGTGGCGCTCGTCCTGCGCGAGTTGGGCGTGTTGCCCTGCGCAAGCCGGGAGGCCGTCAATCGCGAGCTGCAGCAGAAGTCCCTGGCCTTTGTGCCGGATGCCCTGCTTGCACCGGGGCTCGCGAATCTGCTGTCATTCCGTGCCCGGCTGGGGGCATTGCCACTGCTGGTCAGCGCGGCGCGACTGATCGATCCCTTCGATGCCGGAGCGCTGGTCGTTGCAGCAGGTGAATGCGGTCAGGAAATGGAGCGCCTTAAGTCGGTGATTGCGGTCAGGGGACTGCGTGCGCTGCTCCTGCAGGGAACGCATGGCGAGCCGTTCGCCAGTCCGGATGTCCGTCCACGCATGGAATACTGGCACCACGGCGCATCGGCGGTCCTGTTCGAAAAGGATGCGGCGTTGGCACGGCGCTCGCTCACGCTACCCGCGGCGTCGGAAGTGAAGGCGGTGGCTTCGTGGATCAGGCACGCGCTGGAAGGTGCGCGTGCAATTCCGTCGCCGTTGGTCAATCAGCTTGCGGCGTGTCTGTATGCGACGGGCTACTGCGACGATTTCAATCAGGCGAAGGCTCTGGCAGTGATCGCGGCCGCCGGGCGACGAGTGGCCTGATGACCTCCGTATTCGAGCGAACGCTGGACGGGATTCGGGCGGACAGCGAGAACGAATAAGCGTTGATGCGTGCGCGCTTTCGGCATATCGTCGAATGCGAACGATAGCGTGGGGAGACAACATGTCGACCGTCGGTGAATGCGCAGCCATCGCCCCCGGCATCGAACTGGGTTACGCCGGCCAGGCGTGCGGCAAGTCGCTGAGCGAGGATTTTTTCGATTGTGCTTGTCCGCAGCCGCAGGATGCCAGAGCGGCCGGACTCGTTTTCGCTTTGGCCGACGGGATGAGCGGCGGCGCGGGACGGCGCGCAGCAGAGATGTGCGTACGCTCGGTCCTGTCCGACTACTACGGCGCATCATCGTCCTGGGAAGTCGGGCGCAAGCTCGAAAAAATCATCGGCTCGGTCAATGCATGGCTGGTTTCCCACAATGCGCGTGCGGCCGAAGCCCAATGCATGCTCTCGACGCTGACGGTGCTCGTCGTGCACGGCGCCACCTTCCATATCGCCCACGTGGGCGATAGCCGGATCTACCGCATCCGTCGGTCCCAATGCGAATGCATGACCACGGACCACGTTTGGCCCCGAAGCGACATGCGCCACGTCCTGCGCCGCGCGGTAGGGCTGGACCATCATCTGGTCGTCGATTGTTTTTCGGGCGACTTGAGCCCCGGGGATCGCTTCGTCATGATGACGGACGGGGTATGGGAGGTGCTGGGCGAAGAGGTGCTCGCCAGAACGTTGAGTGATGCAAACCCGCCGAACGACCTGGCAAACGCCCTGGTGCGGGCCTCCGTCGAGCGTCAGCGCGGGTATTTCGGCCGCAATGATGCAACGGCAGCGGTCATCGTTGTCCGCGCGCTGGATGAGGCAGGCGGACAATAGGCCGCCAACCCTGTCGAGCGAGCATATTCGGTTGTTGCCCCCCGAGGCTTTGGCTAGAATTCCCAATCCCCAATCGCGCCACTAGGAGAAGACGAGATGAAGCACGAGCTTCCGCCGTTGCCGTACGCCATGGATGCACTTGCCCCCCACGTCTCGAAAGAGACCCTCGAGTTCCACTATGGCAAGCATCATCAGGCCTACGTGACGAACTTGAACAACCTGATTCCGAACACCGACTACGAGAAAATGTCGCTGATCGAGATCATCAAGAGCGCCACCGGCGGCGTCTTCAACAACGCTGCGCAGGTGTGGAACCACATGTTCTTCTGGCATTCGATGAAGCCGAACGGCGGTGGAGCCCCGACGGGTGCGCTCGCCGACGCCATCAACAAGAAGTGGGGTTCGTTCGACGAGTTCAAGAAGGCTTTCACGGCGTCGGCCATCGGCAACTTCGGTTCCGGCTGGACGTGGCTCGTGAAGAAGGCCGACGGCTCGGTCGACATCGTGAACACCAGCAATGCCGCCACGCCGCTCACCACTGCTGACAAGCCTCTGCTGACGATCGACGTGTGGGAACACGCCTACTACATCGATTACCGCAATCTGCGCCCGAAGTTCGTCGAGGTCTTCCTGACGAGCCTCGCCAACTGGGACTTCGCCGCCGAGAATTTCAAGTAATCGGCGCCAGGTCCGCAACGAAGCAAAAAGCCCGCAGCGATGCGGGCTTTTTGCTTCCTGTCTCGATCGATGCGCTACTTTTTCTTCGGCGCGGCGCTCGGCAGTCCTTCGATCTTGGCACCTGCCTTGATGCCGCGTGCCCGGAACCATCCCTGATTCATCTCCAGGGCGTAACGCGCGAACCCGGCCGCCGTGTGAGCATTGGTCGTGCGCGGCGTCATGTCTGCAATGTTCAGGATGACGCCGGCATCGTCGACGAAGGCCACGGAAAGCGGTATGTACGTGTTCTGCATCCACATGGCGTGAAAGCCGGCGGCATCGAAGACGAAGAGCATGCCGTGATTTTCGGCCAGAGGCTGCTTCCGGTGCATCAAGCCCAGCGCGCGTGCCGGCTCGGTGGCGGCGGTCTCGGCGACGATCCTGTGCTGGCCGATCTGCAACGGGGTAAGCGGCAGCTTGTCGGCTGCCCATGCCATCGATGCGAGGGCGATAAGCGCCCAACCGGTGAGAAGTCGTGCTGCTCGGTGCTTCATGCGTGCCATCCGTCGCGATCTCGAAGTGAGCGCATTCTGCCATACCTGGGTGTGCGGTATCCGGCCCGCTGAAGGCGGGGTGAAACTGCGTGATATGTGGATCCGCTACCCGCCGCCGGAGCGTCCGCGACAGTCGAACCGACCATGGATCCCCATTCGAAAGCGCTCGCCGGATGCCGATGGTTCACTGCGGCTCATCGAGCAGATTGGCATTTGCGTCGACGGATCGACTCGATGTTCAGGCGACCGGGTATCCGGGATCTGCGCTGCCGGTTGTATCGTGCTCGTCCAGCACCCAGCTCGTAATCGCTTCCAGGAGCGCATCCACCTCGCCCAACGCTTCGGTCGTCCGGACGACGACCCCGGGATGAGCTTCGCAGGCGCGCGCAACGAGCTGCGGCAAATCGCGTTGAAGATGACCACCGCGCCCCATGAACAGCGGCAACAGCGTGATACGTTCGACGCCTTGGGCTGCGAGGCGGCCGATGGCCGTTTCCAGATCGGGCTCCATGTGTTCGAGGAACGCGACCTGAGCCGGGATGTCACTGTGCCGGTCGTGGAGCTTCGCAATCATTCGGTGAAACGGCTCGGCCCAGCGAGGATCGCGGGCGCCGTGCGCAAAGAGCAGGATGCCACAGGCAGGCGATGCGTTCATGGCACTTGCTTAACGGCCCGTGCTGCCGAACCCGCCCGCACCGCGGCTGCTCTCGCCGAACTCTTCGACGACGCGCAATGCCACCTGCACCACCGGGACCACGACGAGTTGAGCAATGCGTTCCATCGGTGCGATGGTAAACGGGGTCTGACCCCGATTCCAGGTCGAGACGAAAAGCTGGCCCTGATAATCCGAGTCGATGAGACCGACCAGGTTGCCGAGCACGATCCCGTGCTTGTGGCCCAGGCCCGAGCGCGGCAGGATGACTGCGGCCAATCCCCGGTCGTCGAGATGAATCGCCATGCCCGTCGGGATGAGTTCGGTTTGCCCGGGTTGGAGTACGAGCGGCTGCTCGATGCAGGCCCGCAGGTCGAGACCGGCAGAACCGGGCGTCGCATAGTGAGGCAACTGCTCCTTCAGACGCGGATCGAGGATCTTGATGTCGAGTGTTTGCATGGCGGCGTGTTCCGTCGGTCAGTCGATGCGCAGCGCTCAGCGTGCCCGCGCCGGCGTGTGGTCCAGGAGGTCCGCGAT
>JBIKKL010000460.1:0-4330 GCA_044360365.1 Burkholderiales bacterium
ACCGCCAAGCCGATCAGCACGACGAGGATCGGGCCGAAACCCGGATCGAGCACGCCGCCCAGGAAGCGACCAATCCAGCCGTCTTCGCCGATGGCGTGGTAGACGAGCCCGCCCACGCCGATGATCATCAGGCACAGGACGACGAAATAGCCGATGTCACGCAGCAGTCGCTTCATGTTGTTCTATTCCGATCCGGGCCGGCAGCCATTGTCGGCAGTATAAACAAGCCATCGGGACGCCCCAACACAATTTCCCGGCAGTTGACTTTCGCCGATAACTGGATATATTTACAGTCATCGGGTGAATTGCATCGCGAAGTGCAATCGCACCGATGCCGCAGCGGGCAGCACCCAGGCATCCTGGACGCTAACACTTCGATCGCGCACGGATCGCTTTGCGCCATGATCGTTTGCAATGCATCCGCTTGCCGTGCCGTCCGCTCGCCGCCCTAACCACTCGACATCCATGGAGGGGTAACACTGGAGAATCACCATGGAAAAGCAAACTGCACTGCACATCGTCCAGGCCCTGGCTCAGGGCATCGATCCGCACTCGGGCGAGGCTTTCCCGGCGGATAGCCCCTATCAGCATCCCGATACCGTCCGAGCCTTGTTCCAGGCGGTCCAGGCCCTGACCGAGCCGTCCGCAGCCCGCCCGCGTCCGGCCACCCCGCACGGGGCACCGACCAACGCCGGCAAACCCTGGACGGCCGATGAAGACAACGTACTCGCCGAACGCTTCGATGCCGGCCGCGCCCTGGCCGAGCTCGCCAACGAGCACGGCCGCACCCGGGCCGCAATTCAGGCGCGCCTGGTGAGGCTCGGCAAGATCGAACCCACACCCGAGCTGCCGCGCTTCAGCAGGCTCGCAGCGCAGGCCGCTGCGGCTGTACCTGCTCCGACCATACCTGCTCCCTAATGCCACCGGCGGGACGAGCCCCTCGTTCCGCCCTTACGCGAGAAACCATGGAAACTCTGACCCGTCGCCAAAGCGAAATCCTCGAACTGATCCGCGAGTATCTGCGCGAAACCGGCTTTCCCCCCACGCGCGCCGAGATCTCCGCCCGCTTCGGCTTCAGTTCGCCGAACGCTGCCGAAGAACATCTTCGTGCGTTGGCCCGAAAAGGCGCCATCGATATCCTGCCGGGCGCCTCGCGCGGGCTGCGCATCCTGCAGCCCGACGGGCTGCCCGTCGTAGGCCGCGTCGCTGCGGGCGCGCCCATCCTGGCCGAGCAGCACATCGAGGAGCACTACCGCCTCGATGACGCGATGTTCAAGCCCCGCGCCGACTACCTTCTGCGGGTACGCGGGCTGAGCATGCGCGATGCAGGCATCCTCGACGGGGATCTGCTCGCCGTCCACAAAACCCAGGAAGTCCGCACGGGCCAGATCGTCGTCGCCCGCATCAACGACGAAGTCACGGTCAAGCGGCTGAAGCGGCGCGGCAACCAGGTCCAGCTTCTCCCCGAAAATCCGGAATTCGCGCCCATCGAAATCGATCCGCGGGCCGACCGCTTCGTGATCGAAGGCCTGGGGGTCGGCGTGATCCGCAACGGCAAGTCCCTGTGAACCGCGCGGGCCGCCCAACCTTCGATCGCAGCCCACCTTCGATCTCGCCTTCCCTCCATGTCTGCTCGCATCTTGCCGACCGCTCTCGCCAGCCTGCTCGAACACCCGGGCATCTGGCGCGGCGAGGAATGCGCCCGCACGGCAGCCGCCGTGCCGAGCGGCTTCCCGGCACTCGATGCCTGCCTGCCCGGCAGCGGCTGGCCTGAAGGCGCACTGACCGAACTGTTCACCCCGGTCGCCGGCATCGGCGAGTTGAGTCTGCTGATGCCGCTTTGCGCGCGCCTCACCCAGGCCGGTCGCTGGGTCGTCTTCGTCTGCGCGCCCTACGTGCCTTATGCCCCGGGTCTGGCAGCGGCCGGGCTCGATTTGCGCCGATTACTGCTCGTCGAAAGCAGCCCCGGCAAAGACACGCTCTGGACCCTGGAACAAGCCCTCAAATCCAGTGGCTGCGGTGCCGTGCTCGCCTGGATGCCGAAGGTGGATCCCGCCAGCCTGCGGCGACTGCAACTCGCCTGCGAGCAGGGTCGCAGCAGCGGCTTTCTGTTCCTGCCGGAAGCGGCCGCCCGCAATGCGTCCACGGCAGCATTGCGCTTGCGCCTGACGGCAAGTGCGCAGGGCGAACTCGACATCCACGTGCTCAAGCGCCGGGGCGGCGCGCTCCCCCGCCCCATACGGCTCACCCGCGTGCGTCAGCGAAACGCGGCTGCTTGATCCGTCCGGCATCGCAACCGAACACCCGCCGGACATCCGCTCATGCTGTGGGCCTGCCTACACTTTCCCCTGCTGGCGCTGGAAACCCTGGCGCGCTCGACCGAAGCGGCACTCCCGCTCGCGGTTGCCGACGGCCCCTCGCGGCCGCGCATCTTCACGCTCAACACGCCTGCACAACGCCTGGGGGCACATGTCGGCATGGACGTCAGCGCCGCACTGGCCGTCGTCCCTGCGCTCGTCATCCATGTACGCGATCGCGCGCTGGAAGCCCAGGCCCTGCGAGAGATCGCCCAGTGGTCGCTGCAGTTCGCACCCGCTCCGAGCGCCGAAGGCGATGACGCCGTCCTGCTGGAGATCGGCGCGAGCCTCAAGCTCTTCGGAGGCATCGAAGTGTTGATGCACGCCATCCACGCCGCCTTGCCCGCGCTCGGCTTCTCTGCCCGAATCGCGGCTGCCCCCACGCCGACGGCCGCACTCATGCTCGCCCGTGCCGGGCGCTCGCACGTCGTGGCGGATCCTGCAGAACTGCCCGACACGCTGGCCGCCCTGCCGATTGCCGCCCTGGGCTGCGCGCCCTCGACGCTCGAAACACTGAGCGATCTCGGCGTATCCGACGTGGGTGCGGTGCTCGCATTGCCCCGCGATGCCCTGGCGCGCCGCTTCGGCACCGGACTCCTCGATATCCTCGACCGCGCCCTCGGTCGCCGTCCCGACCCTCGCCTGCCGCTCGCCTTGCCGGAACATTTTTCGAGCCGGCTCGAACTGCCCGCCCCCGTATGGGAAGTGGAAGCCCTGACGTTCGGCGGCAAGCGTCTGATCACGTCGTTGTGCGGCTGGCTGCGCGGTCGTGGGCTAGGCTCGATGCGCCTGCGGCTGGATCTGCTGCACGAAGACGTCCCACCGAGTTCGATCGTCCTCAATCTCTCCACGCCCAGTCGGGAGGTCGCGCACCTTATCGCCCTCTTGCGGGATCGCCTGGAGCGCGTCCGCCTGCCCGATCGCGTCGAAGCCCTCGTGCTCGTCACCGAGCAGTGCGAAGCACTTGCTGCACGCGACCTCGATCTCTTTCCCGGATCGACGTGCGGCGAAGACACCGAGTTGATCGAACGCCTATGCGCACGTCTGGGCGATGAAGCCGTGTCCGCTCTGCGCCCGCATGCCGATCACCGGCCAGAACTCGCGTGGCGGTCCGGTGAACCGGTACGGACGGCATCCTTCGAGTTGCCCGCGGGCCCGCGGCCGTTGTGGCTGCTTGCCGAACCTCAACCGCTGGAGGATTACCTGCGCGGCACACGCACCCCGCCGGTTCTGACCAACGGCCCGGAGAAGATCGAAAGCGGTTGGTGGGAAGCGCGAGACATCTGCCGCGACTACTACGTGGCCCGCACCGAGACGGGCCAAGTGCTTTGGCTCTATCGGGAAGCGCTGCCGGAGCCTGCCGGTACCGCCGATACGCGCACGGGCAAAGTCGCCTGGTACGTGCACGGCATCTTCGCATGAGCCCGGGAGTCCGCCGGCCTTGACTTTACCCCTACGACAGCGGCGCCTCGAGCGCAAAATCCGGTTCGACAGGTTCCTGGCGTCGCTATTCCGCCATGGCCGCCAGCCAGAGAATTTCCCCCGAAGCGATCAGGTTATGCAACATGTGCAGGCCCATCGTGAGCAGGATGGAACCGGTGCGCAACCGCGCTATCCCGAGTACCAATCCGAACATGAAAATCATCGCGAACTCGAGCGGATCGTACTCCTGATGGACGAGGCTCCAGATCAGCGTCGTAATCATCACGGCACCGATCCCGCCCAGACGCGACGCACGGATGCCTTCGAAGAGAAACCCGCGATAGATCAGTTCTTCGAAAACCGGCGTGGCCACGATGAGCGCAATCCAGAAGAGCCACGGCGAATGCACCGAGCGATAGATCTCCACCCACTGCACCGGCAGCAACTCCCCCTTCACGAGGTAGAGCACGAGATCCATCTGCGCAACGATCACCAGGGTGACGAGCATCCAGCGCAGCCACTCTCGCGGCGGGATCGCGCGTATTCCCAGA
>JBIKKL010000669.1:0-3036 GCA_044360365.1 Burkholderiales bacterium
AGAGACCTGTCCGGTGATTGGCGGCGCCGCCGGTGCGTACCGCATACTTCTGGGCAAGCCGCAGACCCGGGAGCGTCTTGCGGGTGTCCACGATTCGCGCGCGAGTGCCGGCAATCGCTTTCGCGTAGGCATTCGCAACGGTGGCGACGCCGGACAGCATCTGCAGGAAATTGAGTGCCGTGCGTTCGCCCGTCAGCAGGGCGCGTGCCGGCCCGTTGAGTTCGCACAGCATTTGATCGGGACGAACCGCATCGCCGTCGCGGGCGTTCCAGCGCACGGTCACGCCAGGATCGAGCTGCCTGAAGGCGGCATCGAACCACGGCGCGCCGCACAGGATGGCATCCACTCTCGAAATGACCTTCGCGCTCGCCTGAACATCCGGCGCGATCAACTGGGCAGTGAGATCGCCCGGGCCGACATCTTCGGCCAAGGCAGCGGCGACGTTGCGTTCGATTTCGGCAGTCAGGTCCATCGGAAGCGTCTTTCGTTCAGATCACCGGCTCGCAGCGGCGGTAGTCCAGGCAAGATCATGCAATAGACCGTGCCAGAAGCGCAGTCTCTGCGGCAGACTGGCAATCAGGATATGTTCGTCGAGGGTATGGGCACCGTCGCCCTCGGCACCCAGCCCGTCTAGGGTGGGAACCCCCAGGGCCGCAGTGAAGTTGCCGTCGCTGCCCCCGCCTGTCAGCGGAACTTCCCCGAGGTCGAAACCGGTCGCGGCCGCAACGCGCTTGGCTTGAGCCAGCAGCGCAGTGACTTGCGGCGAACGCTCGAAGGGGGGGCGGTTGATGCCTGCCTTGACCTCGAGCCTGATGCCTTCGGTCACCGGGGCGAGTGCGCTTACGAGGGCGAGGATGCGCTGCGCCTGGGCTTCGGTGACGACGCGGAAGTCGGCCTGCAGGCTCGCGTGCTCCGGAACGACGTTGCGGTTCGTGCCGCCCTGGATCTTGCCGACGTTGAAGGTGATGCCTTCGGCGTAATCGGTCAGGGCTTCGAGGGCGAGCGCCTGATGGACGATCTCCTTGATCGCGCTGCGGCCGTGGGCGTGGGCGACACCGGCATGGCTCGGGCGGCCCGTCGCGGAGATATGGACGTAGCCCGTGCCCTTTCGGCTGGTCACGCAATGCCCCCCGACGCGCGCCGGTTCCGCGACCAGCGCCACGGCAGCGTCGCGTGCACGCTGTTCGATCGTGGCACGCGAGAGCTGACTGCCTGTTTCCTCGTCGGGGACGAGCAGCAGTTCGATGGGCCTGGACGGTGGTGCGACGCGATTGAGCGCAGCGAGCGCCTGCAGGGCGAGGTAACCCCCTGCCTTCATGTCGTAGGTGCCTGGTCCGAACAGCCGGCCGTCTTCGATACGCAGGCGGTTGCGCTCGACGGTGCCGACGGGATGCACGGTGTCGTAGTGCGCGAGAATCATGACCGCCTTCCCGTCGCTCGGATTGCCGGCATGAATCCGGACGAGCGGCAGCTTGGCATCACCGACCGGAAGGAACTCCGCATGGAGTCCCAGCTGCCGAGCCTGATGGGCGGCCATCTCCGCCAGCGTGCGCAAGCGTGGTTCGTCGTGCGGCGGCGTTTCGCACGCAACCCACTCGCTGATTCCGTCGATGAGCTGCTGCGGTCGGATGTCGTCCAGAGGCGTGATGGCGGGCATGTCGTCGTCGCTTGTCTATGTCGTGATAGGGCTCGAGTCCGCTTGCGGATCTTGTCGCGCTGCCTGAAGCGCCGGCGTACCGTCGTCGCAGGATCGAACGCCAGACGATACCATGACAACGCCGGGTCGGGACCCGGCAGCGCCGGTGGCAGCGTTTGATTCGGATCACGTCGATCTGGCCCCACCTTTGTTCAAATTTAAGGTGAGGCGGGCGGACTCCCCGTTGAAATGCCTGGGGTGTGCCCCATCTAGAAGTCAACATTCGAACCTAGCGGAATAGCCATGCGATTCGACAAATTCACCACCAAGTTCCAGCAGGCTTTTGCCGACGCTCAGAGCATCGCCGTCGGCAACGACAACGCCTACATCGAACCCCAGCATCTGCTGAGCGCGCTGATCGATCAGCAGGAGGGCGGGACGAGTTCGCTGCTGTCCCGGTCCGGGGCCAACGTGCCGGCTCTTAAGGAGGCCCTGAAGGCCGGCATACAGCGCCTGCCCAAGGTCGAAGGCACCGCCGGCGAGGTGAACGTCTCTCGCGATCTGTCCGGTTTGCTCAACCTGACCGACAAGGAGGCTCAGAAGCGCGGCGACCAGTTCTTCGCATCCGAGTTGTTCCTCCTTGCCGCACTGCAGGACAAGGGTGAGACCGGTCGCCTGCTCAAGCAGCACGGGGCATCCAAACAGGCGCTCGAACAGGCCATCAACGCGGTGCGCGGCGGTGAAGGGGTTTCCAGCGCCGAAGCCGAGGGCAGTCGCGAAGCCCTGAAGAAGTACACCATCGATCTCACCGATCGCGCGCGCTCGGGCAAGCTCGATCCTGTGATCGGTCGTGACGACGAGATTCGCCGCGTGATCCAGATTCTGCAGCGGCGCACCAAGAACAATCCGGTATTGATCGGTGAACCGGGCGTGGGCAAGACGGCCATCGTCGAAGGTCTCGCGCAGCGCATCGTCAACGAGGAAGTGCCCGAAACCCTCAAGGGCAAGCGCGTGCTGTCCCTCGACATGGCGGCGATGCTGGCCGGTGCCAAGTATCGCGGCGAGTTCGAGGAGCGGCTGAAGAACGTGCTCAAGGAAATCGCCCAGGACAGCGGCCGCACTATTGTCTTCATCGATGAATTGCATACGATGGTCGGCGCGGGCAAGGCTGAAGGCGCGATCGATGCCGGCAACATGCTCAAGCCCGCGCTCGCACGGGGCGAACTGCACTGCGTCGGCGCCACGACGCTCGACGAGTATCGCAAGTACGTCGAGAAGGATGCCGCGCTCGAGCGCCGGTTCCAGAAGGTGCTCGTCGACGAACCCAGTGTCGAGAGCACGATCGCCATTTTGCGTGGCTTGCAGGAGAAGTACGAAGTCCACCACGGAGTCGAAATCAC
>JBIKKL010000054.1:0-13839 GCA_044360365.1 Burkholderiales bacterium
ACACGTCTGCGCGCGCTGCGTGATTCCACGGTCGGCTTCGATGCGGCAGGCTGGCGTCAGGCCGGGACACTCGGGTGGTTGGGCATGCTGGTCCCCGAACGGATGGGGGGTTCGGGGCTCGGGCTCGCCGAGGCCGCTGTGCTGGCGCAGGCCGCCGGCCGTGCGCTGCTGCCGGAACCTCTGATTGCGGGCGGCGTGTTGGCAGCCCGCATCCTCGTTCAGTCCACCTCGGCTGCCGCGCGTGATGTCGTCGATCGAGTGGTTCGGGGCGAGGCGTTCGTCGCCGTCGCCTGGCAGGAGTCGCTCGGCGATATCGATCCCGGCAACAACGTCGGTACGCAGGTGCGGGCCGGCAAACTGATCGGCACCAAGTCGTTCGTCGTCTTTGGCGGCATCGCTTCGGGATGGCTCGTATCGGCGCGCAATGCCGACGGCGTGGGCATTTACTGGGTCGAAGCGGGAACGCCGGGCGTGACCTATAGCGCGATCCGTCGCGCCGATGGCAGCGAGCATGGCACGCTGCGTCTGGAGAATGTGGCCGTGTCGGCCGAGCGGCTGGTGATACCGCATGGATGCGGGCATGTCGCTCTCGGTGCAGCGCTCGACGAGACTACGGTAGCTTTGTCCGCCGAGCTGCTCGGCGTCGGCGAACGTGCCCTGGAAGTCACGCTGGAGCATCTGCGTACAAGAGTGCAGTTCGGCAAACCCATCGGAAGCTTTCAGGCGCTTCAGCACCGGTGCGTCGACCTCTTCATACACAAGGAACTCGGTGTGGCGGCCCTCGGCGCGGTGCTTGACGAGTGGGAGCATGCAAGTCCGTCGCGGCGCAGCGCGCTCGCGTCGCGGGTCAAGGCCCGCTGTGTCGACGCGGCGATGGAGATCTGTCGTCAGGGCGTGCAGATGCACGGGGCGATGGGGTTTACCGATGAGTGCGACATCGGGCTTTATCTCAAGCGGGCGCTGGTCGACTCGGCGTGGCTGGGGAATGCGCAGGTGCATCGGCGGCGGTATGCCCGCTTGGCTGTGTTGTCGCATGACGCGATCGATCGATCGGAGGCCGCATGACCGACTGGAACGCTCTACCCGACGACGACTTCCGCGCAGAAGTGCGAGCGTTCTACGCGGCCAATTTTCCCGACCACCTGCGCGACGTCATCGGCTATTACACGTGGGACATGCAGCGCGACTGGTACCGCAAGCTCTACGAGCAGGGCTGGGCGGCGCCGAGCTGGCCGCCGGAATATGGCGGTATGGGGCTCGACGCCAACAAGCTCCTGATATTCGTCGAAGAGCGGCTCGAGCTGGCGCGCGGGCCGGACTTCGGCGGGATCGTGATGCTCGGGCCGGTCCTGATGAAGTTTGCGACGCCTGAGCAGAAGGCCTACTACCTGCCGCGGATCCTGTCCGGGAAGGATCTCTGGGCGCAGGGCTACTCCGAACCCGGTGCGGGCTCGGATCTCGCCGGGTTGCGCACCGAGGCGGTACTCGACGGCGACGAGTTCGTGGTCAATGGCCAGAAGATCTGGACCACGTGGGGGCTCGAGTGCTCGCACATGTTCGCGCTCGTGCGCACTGACAAGACGGTGAAGAAGCAGGAGGGCATCAGCTTCCTGCTGCTCGATCTGAAGTCGCCCGGCGTGAAGGTGCGCGGGATTCGAAATCTCGCGGGCGGTACGGATTTTTGCGAAGTGTTTTTCGACGACGTGCGGGTGCCGAAAGAGAACCTGATCGGCGAATTGAACAAGGGCTGGACCGTATCGAAAGCCTTGGTCGGTCACGAGCGCCTCCTGATCGGCAACCCGCAGCACTGTCAACGGGCGCTCGAACGCCTGGCGTTGCTTGCCAGCTCACGAAAGCTGTTCGACGATGTCGGCTTCGTCGACAAGTACACCGAGCTTACACTCGATGTGGAAGATCTTTCCGCAAGCTACGCGCGCTATTGCGATCTCGCCCGACGCGGACAACCGATCGGCGCCGATGTATCGCTGCTCAAGATCGTCGCGACGGAGACCCTGCAGCGGATCAACGAGCTGATCGTCGAGAGTGCCGCGGACTACGGCGGCAGTCACGGCGTGCTCGATTTCGGCGATGCGCGGATCGACGTGCTGCATCCCTTCTACATTTCCCGGCCGACGACGATAGGCGCAGGAACGAGCGAGGTGCAGCGCAATGTGATGGCGAAGTTTGTGTTGGGTCTTCCGGCGTGAAGGGTGAACGGTGATGGGCGCTGCGTCCGCAGCAGCCCGGTGAAGCGAGTACCTATGCCATTCACAGATATTCGCACCCTTCACTGTTCACTCTTCACCGTTCACACCGAAGCTCAAAACTCCCCACTCCGATACGCCTCGTCCAGCCGCTTCATGTCCTCTTCGGAGAACTCCGGCCACGGCTCGCCGCGTTTGCGGATACTGCCGTTGAACTTGGGCTTGCGCTTTTGCTGGAACGCCTGCCGGCCTTCTTCGCCGTCCATCGTGGTCTGGATGAGCAGATTGTTGATGAGCGTCTGGACGTGCCACGCCTGATCGGTGGGCATGTCGCCGAAGCGCACGACGAATTCCTTCATCATGCGCACCGCAACCGGGGGCAGGGTGCAGATGTGGCGCGCGATCGTTTCTGCGCGGGCCAGCAGCTGGTCGTGCGGGACCACTTCGTTGACCAGTCCGATGCGCAGGGCTTCCTGCGCGTCGAAGGGGTCGTCGGTGAGGAGCACCTTCATTGCGTCGGCATAGCGTAGCTGCTTGATCAGCAGACTGGCGCCGGGGCCATGCCCCAGCCAGCCCTGACTGAGCAGCGAGAACTTGAATTTGGCGTTTTCCGCGCTCGCGATTCGTATGTCCGTCGACGAGAGCAGGATGTACAAACCGGCCCCTGCAGACCAGCCGTTCACGGCGGCGATCACGGGCTTCCATACGCGCGGGTAGTGATCGCCGAAGCGGCCGTCCACGCCCGTCGGTTGCCCGTGCACGGTGCCTGCCAGCGGCCAGAACATCCGCTTGCTGCGCAGATACTCGCGCTCCTCTTCCGTGATGTTCTTGCGCTTGGCGAGGTTGTGGCCGCCGCAGAAGTGCTTGTCACCGGCGCCCGTGAGGATGGCGCAGCGGATCTTCGGGTCTTCCCAAAGATCGATCCACGCTCTCGAGATCTCGTCGGAGGTCGGCTTGTCGAGGATGTTGGCCTTGTCCGGATTGTTCAGGGTGATGTACGCGATGCCGTCGCGTTTGACGTAGTCGATGGCCAAGACGAATTCCTTTCCCGTGAGTGAATCGCAGCGTGGTTCGATATGGCGCGTCCGCCGCTTCGAATGTACGATCGAGATTATGCGGCATGCGGCGTCTTCATGTTCGCCGACTGCGCAAGGCAGCCGGAGCTGCGAAGTTTCGTCGTAGTGTCACCATCCGGACTGCACTGGGTGACATGACTGGAGGAGTGCAATGACTACAGCGACTGCTTCCTATACCGTCGTGCCGACGGGCGCCGCGCTCGGCGCGGAAGTCCGCGGGCTCGACCTGCGCGATCTGGACGACGCCGCATTCAAGCAGCTGCATCCGATCTGGCTTGAACACATGCTGCTTTTGTTCCGAGGGCAGAAGCTCACGGCCGACGATCTCGTCACGCTGGTGAAGCGTTTCGGTACGCCCGTCACTTCATCGAATCTGCACAAGCGCGATCTGGCCGAGCGCACGGCGAACCAGGTGTTCAGCCTGCCGCCCGAGGTCACCGTGGTGACCAACCTCAAGCAGGACGGCAAGCCGGTCGGGATCCTCGGCGACGGCGAACTCGCGTGGCACGCGGATTTCACGTTCAGCGAGCGTCCGACGGCCGCCCGCATGCTGCTCGCGGTCGAGATTCCGCCCTCCAAGGGGCATACGTACTTCATCAATTGCTATGCGGCGTACGACACCCTCTCCGACGACCTGAAGCGTCGCATCAGCGGCAAGACGATCAAGCAGTCGAATATCGTCGATACCGCGATGAAACTGCGTCCGGGTGTCTCGCTCGATGCCGACATCCGAACGTTTCCCGGCCCGAGTCATCCGATCATCTCGACGCATCCCGAAACCGGGCGCAACATCCTCTTCCTCGGGCGCCGACACGGCTCTTACGTCAATGGTCTGTCGATCGAAGACTCGGAAGCGCTGCTGAACGAGCTATGGGCCCACGCGATCCAGCCACGCTTCACCTACGAGCACAATTGGCAGGTGGGCGACGTCGTCGTATGGGACAACCGGGCCACCCTGCACAAGCGCGATGCTTTCGATTCGACTGCGCGGCGCGTACTGTACGCCGCCCAGGTCGAAGGCCACAAGCCGTTCGAAGCACCCAATGCGCTGACGCTGCCGCCCCATACCCGCTACGCCGCGTAAGCGGCTAACCGCGCGGCGGTGCCTCGTGGCATCGCCGTTTACATCCTTTTGCCCGGAGGATTCCCATGCTTCACTGGACGGCCAGACCGCTGGCCGCGGTACGACTCGTGGCCTGCGCTTGCGCAGGCGCGACGTGCCTCGCTGCAATGCCTGCTGCGGCACAGAAGTACCCGACCAAACCGGTACGCATCGTCGTCGGGTTCGGCCCGGGCGGCGGTACCGATCTCGCGGCGCGAGCCATTGCACAGAAACTGGGCGACGCTTTCGGCACCTCGTTCGTCGTCGACAATCGTCCCGGCGCCGCCGGCAACCTTGCCGGCGACATCGTGGCGAAGGCGAACCCCGACGGGTACACGATCCTGATGGCGAATTCCACCATCGCCATCCCGAGCCTTTCTCGCAACCTGTCGTTCAATGTGCGTACGGATTTCACCCCGCTTTCCCTGATCGCGCTGGGTCCTTCGGTACTGGTGGTCAATCCGAGCCTCGCCGCAAACGACGTGAAGAGCCTCGTCGTGATGGCGAAAGCAAAGCCGAAGCAACTCACCTACGGATCCGGCGGGGTCGGCAACATTACGCATCTTGCGATGGAACTGCTCATGGCCTCCACGGGCACGCAGATGATTCACGTGCCCTACAAGGGGGGGGCACCCTCGGTGGTGGGGTTGATCTCCGGCGAGGTGATGACGCTCTTCACCTCCATACCGACCGCGCTGCCGCAGATCCAGGCGGGCAGGATGCGCGCGATCGGCGTGTCGATTTCCAAGCGCAGTTCCGCGCTGCCGAACGTGCCGACCATCGCGGAGTCCGGCGTGCCGGGCTATTACGCCGCGTCATGGTATGGCCTGCTGCTTCCTGCGGGGGTTCCGCAACCGATTGTCGATACGCTCTCGCGCGAAATCGTATCCGCGATGCAGGTGACCGCCATCCGTGACGGCATGACGAAGCAGGGCTTCGACCCGGTCGGCAACACGCCGGCCGAGTATCGCGCCTTCGTGGCCGAGGAGATTCCGCGCTGGGAGAAGGTCGTGAAAGCGGCCGGCATCAAACCCGAGTGAGCAACGCCCGAACGTTCGAAAGGCAGCAGAGGACATCATGATCGATCGCATCGAAATTTTCGTAACCGCCCTGTCGACGCGGCTGAAGCGCATTTTTTCCAGTGGCACATACGACACCGGTCCGGTAGACAGCATCAACAGCAAGCCCGTGCTGGTGAAGATCCATGCCGATGGCGTCGTCGGCATGGGGCAGATCCGTCCGATCAGCCCGGGGCACTTCGTCGCGGATACGACCCAGAGCATGGTCGCGGCGATCAAGGAGATCTACGGTCCGGCGATGCTCGGGCGCTCCATCTTCGACAGCGAATCGATCAACGAGATGTTCGACAACCGGCTCGCGAACAATCCTGCAGCCCGTGCCGTGCTCGACATCGCGCTGCGCGATGCTCAGGGCAAGGCCGTCGGCAAACCGGTGCATCAGCTGATCGGCGGCGCGTGTCAGCCTCGCATTCCGCTGGAGTGGTCGGTAAGCATGGCCGAGGACGTCGCGGTCATGATCGAGGAGGGTCGGCGGGCCGTCGAGGAATACGGCATCCAGGTGCTCTGCCTCAAGATGGCGGATCGACGCGGCTGGCGGCACGACGTGGAGAACTTCCGCGCGGTGCGCAAGGCGCTCGGTGACGACATCATGATCGGCATCGATCCGAACTGCGGCTGGACGCTGGGCGATTCACTCCTTGCCATCGAGGCGATCAAGCCGATGGGGCTGGGCTATATCGAGCAGCCGATCGCCCGCCGGGATCTGCATGGCATGGCGCAAATACGTCGCGCCGCGGGGGGCATCCCGGTGATGGCCGACGAAGGGCTCTTCACGTTGCAGGATGCGTTTGCCCTTGCAGAGGCTCGAGCCGTCGATGCCTATTGCATCAAGCTCTACAAGATCGGCGGTCTCACTGCCGGCAAGAAGATCGCTGCACTTGCGGAGGCTGCGAACATCCAGCTCAATTGTGGCGGGCTGGCTGTCCAGTCGCAGCTCGAAGCGGCAGCGGGGGCGCATTTCTACGCGAGCACGCCCGCCGCGCGCATGATGGGCGCAGCCGAGTTCGTCTTCGGACTCAACACGACCGCAAAGGATCCGCTCTGTCCCGAGAGCGATTTCAAGGTCGACCGCGGGTTCGTGGATGTGCCCACCGGCCCGGGTCTGGGCATCGTGATCGACGAGGCGCGTTTGAAAGCCAACACTCTGCTGCACGAAGTCGTCGGCTGAGCGGGCGCGCATCGCGCGAAGGAGGGCCGAGCATGAACGCAGCGATCGCGAAATCTGTCTCGATACCATTCGTCGTGCTGCCGATCGTCGTGGCGATGGGTGTCGGCGCGCCGGCATTCGCGCAGAAGGCGGGCGGCTATCCCGAGCGTCCGATACGTGTCGTCGTGCCGTTTCCGGCCGGCGGTGCGATCGACAACATCGCGCGCCATACCGCGTCGGAGCTATCGAAAGCGCTGGAGGCCCAGTGGGTGATCGACAATCGAAGCGGCGCCGGCGGCGCCCTCGGGACTGAATTTGCGGCCCGCGCAATACCGGATGGCTACACGCTGCTCGTGTCGTCGACGAGCCCGATGGCGATCAACCCGCACATCAACAAGGTGGCCTACGACCCGCTCGCGAGTTTCAGCACCGTCGGCATGATCGCGCGCTCGCCGCAGATGCTGGTCGTGCCGCCTTCGCTGCCGGTACGCTCGGTGAAGGAATTCATTGCACTTGCCAAGGCCAGGCCGGGTGCGCTTTCCTTTGCATCGAGCGGGGTGGGCACGATCATTCACGTGACCGCCGAACTTTTCGCGCAGCAGGCTGGCATCAAGCTGTTGCACGTGCCCTACAAGGGCGCTGCGCCGGCGATGATCGACACCGTCACCGGTCAGGTGACGATGCTGTTCGCCGCGTACTCTTCGGTGGCCGCTCAGGTCCGTGCTGGCAAACTGAAGGCGCTGGCGCTGACGAGTGCGAAGCGCATGGCCATCGCACCCGACCTGCCGACGATTGCGGAGTCCGGCTTGCCCGGCTTCGAATCGACGCAATGGTGGGCGATCTCGGGGCCTGCCGGTCTGCCGACCGAAGTCGTGTCTCGCCTCAACGGCGAACTCAACCGGGTGCTCGCCACGGACGCCATGAAGAAGCGACTCCTTGCTGAAGGGGCCGAACCGGTGCCAGGGTCGCCGGCGGACCTGGCGACCTACATCAGGACCGATTTCGAAAAGTGGGGGCGCGTCATACGCAGTGTCGGCATCAAGGGGGAGTGAAGGCGCCGGAGGTTGCGAACCGAAGGTCAATCTCAGCGCGAGTAGGAAGCGAGCTCGTAAACGAGCCAATCATCCTGTTCGAAGCGAGGAAACATGTCGCCGTCCGAGTCGACATCGTTCACACGAACGAAACGGAATGTCGGCCGCAGTTGGGCTAGCCGCCAATACTGGGACGTTGTCTCCCGACGTGCGACCTGTCCGACGGCCGGCGCATACCAGTCGGTTTCGATGATCCAGCTCTGACCGCGCACGCCCTGCTCGAAGTAATCGAGATAGACGACGCGACGCAACTTGATCGCGTCGAATTCGCCCGCAGGCACGCGGATCCTCTCCCAGCCGAGCACTTCGCCGTCGATTCGGACCGGGAAGCTTTTTCCCGTGGCGGGATCCGTGGCCGTGCCGCGATGCCGCCAGGTCTTGCCGGCCGAGATGGGGAAGGGCAGGGCCTGGTACGCCGGCTTGTAGACGAACGTCTGCAGGTTCGTGGCCGGGCGTACCATCCAGTTCCAGTCGTGGGTGTAGGTTTCGGTGCGTTCGCCGTCGAACCCTTTGGCTTCGACGGTCATGCTGTCGGACAGGACGTCGGTGATCCGGTACTCCACATGTCCGCGCGGGATTCGGGTGAAGCCGTCCGAGACGGCATAGCGCCACGTGCCGCCGGCCTTGGGGGGCGCTGCGGCAACGTTGCCGGCGATACCGGACGGAGGCGTTTGAGGGAGCGGGGTAGCGCATGCGCTCAGCAGCAAGCTTAGCGCAGCAGCGAGCAGGACCTTGATCATGGTGAGTCTCCTGGCGTGGATCTGGTTTGCTGGCAGTGGGGGCATCATCGAGTGCTCGCCTCGTGAATTAACATTCGAGGGTGACGCACGTCTTCAATTCCCGCGGCAGCGTGCGAGGTTCGATCTTCGATATACAGCCGAGTTCACGGCGACGTTCCATGGATACAATCCGAAACCATGATTCAACGTTGGCCTCGACATGCTGCTTGAGAAAAAGCTCTTCGGACTTCGACTTTCGCCGACGGAAATTGCGGAGGTTCTCGAAAGGCATCTGCGCGACGCCGACGATCCAGCAGATTATACCGAGGCGCGCGCTGTGCTGCGCCGTATGAGGAGCAGCGCGGACAATGTCTATGTTCGCTACGCGTTGCGCCCGCTGGACGAGCCCATCGACGATCGCACCGCCGTGCGCAAGGCCCTGGCAACTCTGCGAACATGGCGCCACCTGTCGGGGGCGTGAGGCGTGGAAATCCTGTGCCTGCAATGGGGAGGATGCGAAGTGCCGATGCAACGCGGCATCCCCCGTAGAGAGTGGTAAAGTCGCTGCTCGATGCCTGCCATCGACGTGCGTTGCCGGATCCGAGGTCTTCCGCGAGGGACGCAATCCGTGCCGTGCGTAGCGAGGTCGCGCAACGATGGAACAAGGTGTGCCGTCGAGCGGCGCGGGAATGCTTCCGTGCGCTGGGGAAATATCATGAGGAGGAGTCCATGCTTCGTAGCACCGCACGCATTGCAGTTGCCGCCGTTCTCGCGTTGCTTGGCACCTCTGGGAGCGGCCATGCCCAGAGCAACTACCCCACCAAGCCCGTGCGCTGGGTCGTTCCGTATGCACCTGGCGGTGGAACGGACGTCGTCGCACGGCCGATTGCCCAGCGGCTGAGTGAACAGCTCGGGCAGTCCATCGTCTACGAGAACCGGGGCGGCGGCGGAGGGCTGATCGCCGGTGAACTCGTCGCGCGCGCCGCGCCGGATGGCTACACGTTGCTCGTCGGCGCGGGCAATACCTGCGTGTTTGCCACGCTGCTCTATGACAAGGTGCCGTTCGATCCGGCAAAAGACTTCGCGCCGATCACGAACTTCGTGGAAGTGCCCAACATTCTCGTTGCGCGGCCGGGCTTCGGGCCGAAGACCGTCCAGGAATTGATCGCTTTCGGCAAGTCCAATCCGAACAAGATCAACTGGGCGTCGTCGGGCAATGGGGCGGGCGGTCATCTCGGTTTGGTTTTGCTCTCGCAAAACGTGGGCATCAAGGTGACCCATGTCCCGTACAAGGGCGCGGGGCCGGCAACCGCTGCCGTGTTGGGCAACGAGGCCGATTTGCTGTTTGCCAATGCCGGGGTGTTCATCTCGCACATCAAGGCGGGACGCCTGCGAGCAATGGGCGTTGCGGCACCCACGCGTCTTTCGATCTTCCCCGACCTGCCGACGTTCGACGAAGTCGGCGTGAAGAACGTGGAGAACGGATCGCTGTATGGTCTGCTTGCGCCTGCCGGTACGCCGAAGCCCGTCATCGCGAAGCTGCATGCGGAACTGGTCAAGGTGATCAAGTCGCCGGAATCCGTCGCCCGACTCCACAGCGTAGGTGCGCAGCCGGTCGCGAATACTCCGGCCGAGTTCGCCGAGTATTTGCGCAAGGAAGTGGAGAAATGGGGCAAGATCGTGCGCGAGAACGGGATCAAGGCGGGTTGATCACTTCCGAGGCGGACGTAGCCGCATGAATTCCAGCCCGCACTACCCCAAACTTTTCGAGCCCGGACACATCGGCCGCATGCGGCTGAAGAACCGTCTCACGATGGCGCCCATGGGTACGCAGATGTATGCCGAGGGCTTCGTGACCGAACAGCTCAAGGAGTACTACGAGGCACGGGCGAAGGGCGGGGTCAGCCTCATCACGATCGATCACCTCAAAGTGTCGTATCCCGTCGGCGCCGGGAAGAAGAACACGGCCCGCATCGACGACGACAAGTTCATTCCCGGCTTGTCGCAACTGCTCGAAGTCGTCCATCGGCACGACGTGCGCATGGTGGCCCAACTCGGCCACATGGGTCCGGCGGACATCGCAAGTGAAGGACGCCAGCCCCTGGCGGCCTCGCCTCTGATGCGTCAGGCGGATTACACGCATCCGCCGTCGAGTGTCGTCGATTACTCGCAGCCGCGTGCGATGACGAAGGACGAGATCGCATACACGACGGAGCAGTTCGTGCGGGCCGCGGTGCGCGCCAGGCAGGCGGGGTTCGATGCGGTGCAGGTTCACGCGGCGAACCGATATCTGCTGGCGAGCTTCGTCTCTCCCTATTGGAACCGGCGCGAGGACGAGTACGGTGGCGATCTCGGCAACCGTGCGCGCTTCACGCTCGATGTCGTGCGGGCGATACGCTCCGAACTCGGCGGCGACTACCCGATTCTGTGTCGGGTCAACGGCGAGGAACGCGATGTCGAAGGCGGCGTCACGCCCGAACTGGCCGCGCAGTTCTGCCTCCTGCTGCAGGAAGCCGGGGTCGACGGCATCGACGTGTCGAGCATGCATCCGCACTCGCCCGAATACGACCGCGGCTTCAACGTGGCCGCAGCCGAGGCGATCAAGAAGCTCGTGTCGATTCCGGTGAACGTTGCCGGTCGACTCGATCCCGAAGTCGCCGAAGAGGTGCTGCGGCAGGGCAAATGCGATTTCGTGACCATCGGCCGGCCGTTGATCGCGGATCCCGAACTGCCGACGAAGGCTGCAGCAGGGCGGCTCGACGATGCCGTGCCCTGCGTCTATTGCGTCAACTGCCTCGCCGTCGATCGCGAATGCACGGTGAATCCTTCCTGGGGCAAGGAGCGCTCGCTCGCCATCGTGCCAGCGGCGTTCAGGCGCAAGGTGTTGGTGATCGGCGGCGGGCCGGGCGGGATGGAGGCAGCACGGGTCGCTGCGCTGCGCGGTCACGAGGTGCATCTGTACGAGCGCGAGTCGGCGCTGGGCGGGCAACTGCGCCTGGCGTCCCTGCTGCGCGAGGAATATGAGGCGCTCGTCCGCTATCTCGCCGGTCAGGTGGACAAACTCGGCGTGCACGTTCAGATGGGGCAGTCCGCAACCCTGGCATCGATCGCCGAGTTGAGTCCGGATGCCGTCGTGCTCGCCGCGGGTGCTCGTGCCGTGACGCCGGCGATTCCCGGCGTCGAGCGGGCGAACGTCTACGGGGCGGCAGACATCCGCGCGATGATGCAGGGGCGTCTGCATAACGATGGTGCGCAGAAGCAGCTCGATGTCAGGCGACTTGCCTCGTACGCCGGCTTGCGACTGCTCAACACCGCATTGGGCGCAAGCATCGCCCGGCGCGTGCTCGATCACTGGACACCCTTCGGCAAGCGGGTGGTGGTCGTCGGTCGCGGTCTGCCCGGGATCGAGCTTGGCCATTTCCTCGCCGAGCGCGGGGCCGAGGTTCACCTCGTCGACACCCGTGGTGATCTGCCCTTCGGTGCGCGGCCGATGCCGGTACTGCGCGAATACATGACCGCAGAGCTAGAGAAGCACGGTGCAGTCAAGCATCTTGCCGAACGTTACGAGCGGATCGACGATGCGGGATTTACCTTCATCGACGAACACGGGCAAGCGAAGACGCTGCCTTGTGAATCCGTGATCTTCGCAGCGGAGTTTAGGTCGAATGACGAACTCGTCCATGGACTGCAGACAAGCGGCCGGGAGCTGCATGTCGTGGGCGATTGCGTCAAGCCTTGCGGCATCCTCGATGCCATCCGGGACGGCGCGCTCGCCGGACGCTCGGTGTAGCGCGTTAGAACGGAACGTACGCGCGGCATGAGCGATGGCAGTGTGCCTCCAATCTACGTCTGCGATACGGGGACGCCGCGCGGTCGCGGCGTGTTCGCCGGGCAGGATATCGGCGCCGGCGAATTGATCGAAGCGAGCCCCGTGGTCGTCATCGATACGCCGTTCGAGCAATTGCCGATCGTCCTGCGGCGCATGGTCTTTTCGTGGTGCGCCGGCAACGGATCGCAGGAGGCGCACGCTCTGGCGCTCGGCTACGGCAGCCTCTATAACGGCGCCAATCCGGCGAACGTGCGTTTCGAGCGGGATGTCGGACAGTTGCTCGTGCGGTTCGTCGCCGCGCGCGATATTGCGCGGGGCGAGGAATTGACCATCAACTACAGCGCGGGCGATGGATCGGTTGTCTCCAAGGATGATGCCTGGTTCGCCGAGCACGGCATACGGACGAGCTTCGATCCTGCGCGCTGACGGACCATCCTTCAGACGCGGCGTCGTGGCGGTGCGACAGCATCGAGCCGACCTTGTCGCGATGGCGTAGGATGTGCAATAGCGCCGCTTCGGCGCATCGACAGGGGGAGGCCGAGATGGCGCAGATCCGACACATCGCGATCCAGACGCAGGACGAGGAAGCTACCGCGAACTTTTACTGCGAGAGTTTCGGTTTGACGAAGGTGCGCAAACTCGAAAGCGAGCGCACCTCGGGCTACTACCTCACCGACGGCCACCTCAACCTCGCCGTGTTGCGATTCAAGAACGAGCAGGTCGCTGGCGCCGAGCGCGGGATCGGCTGGAGCGGCATTCATCACATCGGTTTCCAGGTTGAAAGCCTCGAAGAAACCGAGCGCAAGCTGCTCGATACCCCGGCCCGGCCGCGTGCGGATATCAACGAGGCGCTCGGCATCGCCCAAGGTGGCGCCGACCGACATGCAGGCAACGTCGAAGTGCGCTACCTTGGCCCGGACAACGTCAACTTCGATATCTCGGAAACCGGGTGGGTCGGCACGCCGACGAATACGGTGAAGGGATGATGTAAAGGGACTGCCTCGACGTTTTGCGCCCGGCGTTGCTTTTCATGACGTTTAGCGTTGATCAGTCCGCCCGAGCATCGATGCAGTCAAGGGCGTTCAGTGCCCGCCCATCGCCGCAAACTGTTCCGCAAGCGCCGGCGAGAACTCGCCGTCCATCAGCACGTACAGCATGCGCGTGACGTTCTTCGTGCGGTTGGCCCAGGCGTGGTTGGTGCCGCGCTGGATCACGACGTCGCCCGCTTTCAGCAGGACTTCCGAATCGTCGAGCAGCAGCACGATTTCGTTGGTCAGGACTACGGCATAGTCGACGCTTTCCGTCCGATGCATGTAGGGATGACGCTGGTTCGCGCCGGCGCCGAATGTGGAGGCTTGTTCGTTGCCCATCACCTTGAAGATCTCGCGGGCGTGGTCCGGATCGACCGTCATGGTCGCCTGAGATTCGGGCGGAACGTCCGCGATGCGGATCACCGTGCCCGTGGGCATAGGCATCAAACGCCGCGGGCCGGGCGTCGGATCGGGTTCGTCGGCGGGGATCGGAATCGGCATGCCCGTCGTGCGCCAGATATCGGTCGAGTAATGCCCGGGGCGAAGCGGCGTCGAATGCGT
>JBIKKL010000461.1:0-4274 GCA_044360365.1 Burkholderiales bacterium
CCCTGCAACTGGCGCGCTGGATTTCTACGCTCAGAGCGTCGGATTTGCCGGAACGTACAAAGGCCGTGGCGCGCCTCGCGCTGTTCGATACCGTGGGCTGCGGGACGTACGGATACGAGACGGCCTGGACGAAAGCACTGCTCGCTTGGGCGTTGGCCGGCGGTGGGCAAGGCGCATCCAGAATCTGGAACGACGCACAGCCGCGGCTGCGTGCTGCCGATGCTGCACTCATCAACGGTACCTCCGCACACGCCTTCGAACTCGATGATTACCATAACGCAAAGCTCCACCCGGGCGCAGTCGTGATCCCTGCTGCATTGGCCATGGCGGAACATCTGCAGTCGAGCGGCGAGCAGTTGCTGACGGCGATTGCCGCTGGCTACGAAGTGATGATTCGCTCGAGTCTCGCTCTGGAGCCGTCGGCTGCGCGCTTGCGCGGATGGCACCTGACCGGCGCCTGCGGACCCTTCGGCGCTGCCGCTGCCTGTGCCATCCTCATGGGGCTCGACGCCGAGCGCACCGCTTGGGCCCTCGGTCTTGCCGGTACTCAGGGCGCGGGCTTGTGGGCATTCAATGCCGACGGCACCATGAGCAAGCGGCTCCATGCGGGCAAGGCGGCGCACTCGGGGGTGCTTGCCGCCGAATTGGCCGCCGCCGGGTTCAGCGGGCCGACGCAGATCTACGAGACTCAGGACGGCGGCTTTCTGAAGGCCTTTTCGGACAAGTCCGATCCTGCGCCGCTCACGCGCGAACTCGGCACGCGATTCCACACCGACGGCGTATCGATCAAGCCCTATTCGTGCTGTGGCAGCACCCACGCCTATATCGATGCGGCGCTCGAAATTCGTCGTCGCCTCGGCAATGACTGGGATCCGATGCGCCCGGTGCGTGTCGGCTTGAGCAAGGTGGTCGACGTCCAGTGCGGCTTCGACTACAAGCCGAGTTCTGCGCTCAATGCGCAAATGAGTCTGCGCTATTGTGTCGCTGCTGCGCTGGCGGACGGACAGGTGCTGCCGGCGCAGTTCAGCGAGCAGAAGATGAGCGATCCCGCGCTGTGTGCCCTCGCCGAGCGCCTCGATCTCGTGGAAGATCCCGGCCTCGACAAGCTCTACCCCGTGCACTTCGCAGGGTGGGTCTCGGCCAAGGTCGACGACCAGTGGATGCAGGTCGACATTCTCGATCCCACAGGCTCGGTCGCCAAGCCCGTGGATCTTGCCGCGGCTCGGATCAAGTTCGAGGCCAACAATCCGCAGCTGCCGGTCGAGGCCATTGCCGAGATGGCCATGCAGATCGAGCGTCTCGATGCGCGGTCGTTCATCGATCTGCTGACGCCGCGGCAAGGACGACGCGCTGCGGCGTAGCGCTTCATCTTTGAATCCGGGCTCGGATACCGCCGTTTTCGCGTCCTCGATCCGTTACTTCGGCATCGCCGTTTCAGCGCGCAGGTGTCGAGCATCGTTCGAAATGGAGATATTCAAATGCTGATTTCGCACCGGGCGGCGTTTGCTGCCGCTGGTTTGCTTACCATTGCAGGTGGCAGCAGCGCAGCCATCGCACAACAGGACTTCCCGTCCAAGCCGGTTCGCCTCATCGTGCCGTTTGCACCGGGCGGCGGGACCGACATCGTCGCGCGCATGCTGGCGCAGAAGCTGACCACCTCGTTCAAACAGTCGGTGATCGTGGACAATCGCGCTGGCGGCGGCGGGCAGATCGGGATCGAAACCGCAGTGCGCTCGGTGCCGGACGGCTACACGACGATACTCATGTCGGGCAGCTATACCACCAACGCTGCCGTGTACAAGATGTCGTTCGATCCCGTCCAGGACATCTTGCCCCTGGGACTGATCGGCAACACCTCCTTCATCGTTGCCGTGCATCCGGGCGTCCAGGCCAAGTCGATCAAGGATTTGGTGGCACTGTCGAAGGCGAAGCCCGCTTCGATCAATTACGGCTCCTCAGGCACGGGCGGGATTGCGCATCTGTCCGGAGAATTGTTCGACATTCTCGCCGGCACGAAAATGACGCACGTCCCTTACAAAGGCACGGGGCCCGCGCTCAACGACCTGCTCGGCGGGCAGATCCAACTCATCTTCGGCAGCGCGCCTGCGACCATTCCGTTGGTGAAGGCGGGCAAGTTGCGCGGTCTCGCCGTGACGACGGCCAAGCGGTCGTCGGCGTTGCCGGACTACCCCACGGTGGCCGAAGCCGGTGTGCCCGGATACGAAGTGGTCCTCTGGTACGGGGTGCTCGGTCCTAAAGGACTGTCGCGCCCGCTCGTCGATCGCTGGAACGGCGAGATTCGCGCAGCGACCAAAGTGCCGGACTTGAAGGCGCGTCTGTTGAGCGAGGGCTTCGAGATCGAGGATAGCGGCCCCGAAGTGTTTTTCGCGGTGCTCAAGCGGGATGTCGAGAAGTGGCGTGACGTCGTGAAGCGCGCCAAGGTGAGCGTCAGTTCGTGAGCCTCGACGGCCGCGTGGACCGGTTTTTGCTGGTGGTCGGCGCAGGGTCGGCCTTTCTTGCCGTTGGGCTGGGTGCGTTCGCTGCGCATGGTCTGAAAGCGACCTTGCCGGCCGATTTGCTGGCGACGTTTGAAGTGGGCGTGCGGTATCAGATGTATCACGCCCTGGGGTTGATCGGTGTCGGATGCCTCTACGGAAGGTATCCGTCGAAGCTTCTCGCAACGAGCGGCGCGTTGTTCGTGCTCGGTACCTTGTTGTTCTCCGGCAGCCTCTACCTTCTCGCGACGAGCGGGCTGCGCGGGCTGGGAATGGTCACGCCCTTCGGCGGCGTTGCCTTTTTGTGCGGTTGGGTGTGTCTGATGGTGGCTCTCTGGAGGTCGTGACGCTCGTGGATCGATTGGCGCATCTCTTCGCGAAGAACCGGGCCTGGGCCGAGGAGATGGTCCGGACGAATCCGGATTTCTTCCAGCGGCTCGCCAATCAGCAGGCGCCCGAGCACTTGTGGATCGGCTGCTCGGACAGTCGCGTTCCGGCCAATCAGATCACCGGCCTGCTGCCGGGCGAGGTATTCGTCCAGCGCAATGTCGCCAATCTCGTCGTGCACACTGATCTCAATTGTCTGTCGACGCTGCAGTTCGCCGTCGATGTGTTGAAGGTGAAACATATCGTGGTCTGCGGACATTACGGCTGCGGGGGTGTTCGTGCAGCGTTGCGCAACGAGCGTCATGGGCTCGTCGACAATTGGCTGCGTCACGTGCAGGATGTTCGCGTTCGCCACCAGGTACAGCTCGATGTGCTGGCGAGTGAATCGGCGCGCCAGGATCGATTGTGCGAACTCAACGTGATCGAGCAGGTCGTGAACGTGGGGCAGACGACCATCGTGCGAGACGCGTGGCGACGAGGCGAGTCCGTATCGTTGCACGGGTGGATCTACAACGTCAGCGACGGGCTGCTCCGCGATCTGGGCATGTGCGTCAGCGACGAGAAGTCGCTTCTACAAAGGGCGCAGATCGCCCGCGAGGGCTCTGGACCCAGGAACTTGTCGGCGTAGTCATCGTTCGCCGCAGTCGGCGCAGGGCAATGCGGCGCGCATGAGGGCTGTACAATGGCAGTTGTCGCCCTGCCTTGAAAATTGCACGCCATGTCGTCACCGCGAAGGTTTCGCATCCTCAATGTCTTCGCGGAGTCGCCGCTCGGCGGCAATCCGCTGTGCGTCTTCGAAGACGGGGAGGGGCTGGATTCCGCCACGATGCAGGCACTCGCGCTTCAGTTCAATCTGTCGGAAACGACGTTCATTCTCGACGGCAGCGAGCCGAGCGCAACGAAGCGCGTGCGCATCTTTACGCCCACCTTCGAAATGCCGTTTGCCGGTCACCCGACGTTGGGTACCGCTCATGTCGTGCGCAGCCTCACGGGCGTCGGCGATGCCGTGCGGCTGCAGATGCAGGCGGGCATCATCCCCGTTCATGCACAGGCCGATCGTTGGACGCTGCAGGCAGGTTCACCCACCTGGCATGCTTCGGGACGAACGCGCGCCGGGATTGCAGTCATGTTGGGGATCGAGGAGCGCGACGTCGGCGACAACGATCTTTGGGTGGACACGGGGTCGGAGCAATGGGTGATTCCGCTTGCTACGCCAGCGGCCGTCGAGCGTTGCCGGCCGGCGGCGTCCGATTTGGCGCGCTGTTCGGTAGGGCAGAAGCGGCGTGGGTTGGCTTACGTTTGGGCGCGGGTCGACGATAGACGAATCCGCGTGCGTTTCTTTCTCGATCGACTCGGCAGCGTCGTGGAAGATCCGGGCACGGGTTCGGCCTG
>JBIKKL010000463.1:0-4244 GCA_044360365.1 Burkholderiales bacterium
CCGCTCTTCCCGTAGCGGGACCCGATGAAGTCGGCGAGCGAGGTGATGCGGTGGACCTTGCTGATGCGAATGATCTTGCGCAGGCAGATCCACCAGAGGATCGCCATGAGCGTCGGCCCGAGGTAGATCGGCAAGAAACCCATGCCGTCGGCGGCGGCGCGGCCGACGCTGCCGTAGAACGTCCAGGCCGTCGCGTAGACCGTCAGGGAAAGTGCGTAGACATAGGGACTGGCAACCAGCGAACGCCCCTGGTCCGCCCGCTTGTCGCCGTAGAAGGCGATGGCGAACAGCAGGCACAGGTAGGCGAACGACACGAGGACGATCACCCAGCCCTGGAGCATGCGCCGATTCCCCGACTAGCGTTCGCGGGCGATGATCCAGGCCGTCAGCCCGATCAGCGCGCCCCACGCAAGAAAGATGAAGACGTAAAGCACCGGTACGCCGAAGACGCTCGCGCCGGTGTTGAAGAGCGACAGGATGGGGTAGTTGAACAGCGCCACCCCGAGCATGAACGCTGCGACCAACCATTCACCGGTGACGTTGGGCTTGCGCATCCATGCGTCGAGCGGCTACGCGAAGCAGCCGCTGCGCCTTTCTCGATGGTTTGGTCGACTCATGAGGCTCGTGAAGAGCGGCCCCCGAGGCCCTGGCGCCGTGACTGCACACACGGCACTTCCTGCACTGCGTCGATTCGGGTCAGCGACTTTCCTTCAGCTGATCGAGGATCGCCGGGTTCTCCAGGGTCGAGACGTCCTGATTGATCTCCTCGCCCTTTGCGATCGAGCGCAGCAGACGCCGCATGATCTTGCCGGAACGGGTCTTCGGCAGATTGTCACCGAAGCGGATGTCCTTCGGTTTGGCGATGGGTCCGATTTCCTTGCCGACCCAGTCGCGCAGCTCCGCAGCAATGCGCAGTGCCTCGTCGCCCGCAGGGCGTGCCCCCTTGAGCACCACGAACGCGGAAATGGCCTCGCCGGTGAGATCGTCGGGGCGGCCGACGACCGCCGCCTCGGCGACCTTGGGGTTCGCGACCAGGGCCGATTCGATTTCCATCGTGCCGAGACGATGACCCGAGACGTTCAGCACGTCGTCGATCCGGCCCATGATGGTGTAATAGCCGTTGGCGTCGCGGCTGGCGCCGTCGCCCGCCAGGTACAGCTTGCCCTGGAAGTCGTCGGGGAAGTACGTCTTTCGGAATCGATCGGGATCGCCCCAAACGGTACGCAGCATCGACGGCCACGGCCGGCTGATCACGAGGATGCCGCCCTTGCCGCGTTCGACCGACTGACCGGTTTCATCGACCACATCGGCCATGATGCCGGGCAGGGGCAGGGTGCACGAACCGGGCTTGAGCGGTGTCACGCCAGGCAGCGGCGTGATGAGGTGCCCCCCGGTCTCGGTTTGCCACCAGGTATCGACGATCGGGCAGCGGCTGCGGCCCACGGTTTCGTAGTACCACATCCATGCTTCGGGATTGATCGGCTCGCCGACGGTACCGAGGATGCGCAACGATGAGAGATCGTATTGCTTGGGAAGGTCGCCGCCGAGCTTGATCAAACTTCGGATGGCCGTCGGTGCCGTATAGAAGACAGTGCACTTGTGATCCTGGATCATGCGCCAGAACCGACCGCCGTCGGGGTAGGTAGGCACACCCTCGAAGATGATCTCCGTCGCGCCGACTGCAAGGGGGCCGTAGCAGACGTAACTGTGACCCGTCACCCAGCCGACATCTGCCGTGCACCAGAATACGTCGTGGGGCTTGTAGTCGAACGTCCACTTCATCGTGATGACGGTCTGCAGCAGATAGCCACCCGTCGAGTGCTGGACCCCCTTGGGCTTGCCGGTCGAGCCGGACGTGTAGAGAATGAACAACGGATGCTCCGCCTCGACCCACTCGGGCTCGCAGGTGTTCGGCTGACCGGCCACGACGTCGTGCAGCCATTTGTCGCGATTCGGATGCCAGGCAACCTGCGCGCCGGTACGCTTGTAGACGATCACGTTGCGAATCGCTTCGCAGCCGCCCAGCCCGATGGCTTCGTCGACGGCGGGCTTCAGGGGAATCGCCCGGCCGCCGCGCATCTGTTCGTCGGCAGTGATGACCGCCGTCGCACCTGCATCGATGATCCTCTCCTGCAGGGATTTCGCCGAGAAACCGCCGAACACTACCGAATGAATCGCGCCGATCCGCGCGCACGCCTGCATCGCGATGACGGCCTCGACGCTCATCGGCATGTACACGATGACCCGGTCGCCCTTCTTGATGCCGAGGCCCTTCAGTCCATTCGCCATGGCGCACACGCGCTCGTACAGGGTCTTGTAGGTGACTCGGGTGACTTGGCCGTCGTCCGCCTCGAAGATGATCGCCGTCTTTTCGGGCTGGCTCTGCAGGTGGCGATCCAGACAGTTGTAGGAGGCGTTGATCCGGCCGTCGGCGAACCACCTGAAGAAGGGCGCATTCGACTCGTCGAGTACCTGACTGAAGGGCGTCTGCCAGAGCAGGTGCTCGCGTGCGAGTCGAGCCCAGAATCCGGTGTAGTCGCGCTCGGCCTCGGCGCAGAGCGCCAGATAGGCCGGCATGCCGGATACGTTCGCCTGCTGCACGAACTCAGGGCTGGGCGCAAAGATGCGGTTTTCCTGCAGAACGGATTCGATCGTAGCCATGCGAAATCTCCTCTCCAAGAGTGCGCGGCTGAGCGCGAGCCGCGTCCGGGAAGACCGGAATTGCAGCAATGGAATCACTAATGCCGGGGCGCTGTAAAGTTCGGTCCCCGATTCTGGCTCCGTCCATGTAAGGATGTTGCAAGCATCCGTTACACTTGCGCGCAACCGTTCGCACCCTGCGATTGGCTTCCACCGCTCTCACACAACGTCCCCCCATGCAAAACGATCTGAACCCGCTCAAGCCCCTCAAGGCGTTGCCCCAATTCATCTTCATGAGCCGATGGCTCCAGGCCCCGCTGTATCTCGGCCTGATCGTCGCGCAAGCCGTGTACGTCTACCTCTTCATGCTCGAACTCTGGCATCTGGTGAGTTCGGCGAACACGATCAAGGAGGCCGAGGCGATGCTCATCGTGCTCGGTCTCATCGACGTCGTGATGATCGCGAACCTCCTCATCATGGTGATCGTCGGGGGGTACGAGACGTTCGTGTCCCGGCTGGACCTCGACGGGCACCCGGATCAGCCTGAATGGCTCTCGCACGTCAACGCGGGCGTACTCAAGGTCAAGCTCGCGACGGCGATCATCGGCATCTCGTCGATCCACCTCCTGAAGACGTTCATCAATGCGCCGGCCCTGGACGACAAGACGCTCATGTGGCAAACGCTCATTCACCTGGCGTTCGTCGCCTCTGCCATCGCCATTGCTTTCACGGAACGATTGACACACCCGCCCGCTGCGCATTGAAGCATTCCAGACCGAAGTGTGGATCGCCGGCCGGTTTCAGGGCATACTCCACGACGGCGGGCCTCCCCGCATTGCATGGTAGTGAACCTGGTCAGGTCCGGAAGGAAGCAGCCACAGCTATTCTCTGCAAGTGCCGGGGGTTAGGCTCGCCACTCCCGCAACCGCAGCGATGCCACTATGGCGTCGTTCGATGAGCCGATGAAGCGATGAAACCGTTGCGCAGTGTCGTTCTCTTGTCGTTCCTTTTGCTGGCCCCCTGCGCACGTGCCGTCGACGGCATGTCGCTCGAACTGGGCACCTCCGATTCCGCGAATGCATCCGTCGATATGGCCCGCATCGGCCTGCAGTGGAACTGGGCCAAGCGCTGGGCCCTGGGTTCGAGCTGGTACATCGGCGGCTACTGGGATGTCACCTTCGGACACTGGTCGAACGACAGCCCCGGCCGCACCAACAGCAGCCTGACCGACTTCGGGGTCACGCCGGTGTTCCGCCTGCAACAAACCACGCCTGGGGCCGTTTCGCCTTACGTGGAAGCAGCCGTGGGCATCCATCTGCTGTCGGCCACTTCCGTCAGCAACCAACGCCGATTCAGCACCGCGTTCCAGTTCGGCGATCACATTGGCATCGGGATACGCTTCGGTCAAAAGCAGGCCTTCGACCTCGGGTACCGCTTTCAGCACCTCTCCAATGCGGACATCAAGAAGCCGAACCAGGGTATCGAGTTTCATCAGGTCCGGCTGCAGTACAACTTCTGATCGGGCACAGGTCTCGATGATACGAGTCCCCAGCCTGCACGTTTCTACCAGCATCGCTGAGCCGTATCGGCGGCAACGCATACCA
>JBIKKL010000462.1:0-4244 GCA_044360365.1 Burkholderiales bacterium
CATCGACGGGTGAACGGCGACCACGAGGGGCGACTGACCGACGAGCGAAATCGGCGTGAAGTCCCGGGCGGCGTCGTACGGAATCTTCGGGTATAGAAACGGATTGATCGCCAAGCTATTGGGCACCAGCACCATCGTATAGCCATCGGGCGCCGAGCGAGCGACGTGCTCGGTTCCGATGATGGTGTTTGCACCGGGTTTGTTCTCGACGATGACCTGTTGCTTCAACAGCTCCGTGAGCTTCGGCGCAATCGTGCGCGCCAAGGTGTCGTTGCCGCCGCCTGGCGGATACGGCGAAACGATTCGTACGGGTTTGGCCGGAAACCCCTGCGCAGCACAGATCACCGTCGCACTTGCCAGGACGGCTCCACCCACCAGTCGCAACGCCTTCATCGCAATTTCCTCCTCGCCCTTGCGAGCAACCTTACATCGTGGCGATCAAGGGCAGGATCTTATCCTCAATGATCTTCCAGGTGAGGGGTCCGGTCTGCTTGTAGCGAATGATCCCCTTACGATCTACCAGGTACGTCTCGGGGGCACCGTAGACGCCGAAGTCGATGGCAACTTTGCCGTCACGGTCGACGCCGCTGCCGACGTAGGGATCGCCATGTCGCTTGAGCCACGCGATGGCCTCGTCGTGCTTGTCCTTCCAGTTCAAGCCGTAGATCGGTATCGTGCCTTTCCTGGCGAGTTCGACGAGTACCGGATGCTCCTCGCGGCACGAAACGCACCAGGAACCCCAGACGTTCAGCAAATAGAACTGGCCGCGAAGGTCGGCCGAGGCGAGCGTCTTGTCGGGCTGGTTCAGCAGCGGCACACGAAAATCCGGCACCGGCTTGCCGATCAGGGGCGACGGCACTTCACGCGGGTTGAGGTACAGCCCCCGGAAAAGAAAGAACGCAAGGACCAGAAAAATCACCAGCGGCAACAGGTACCGCAATGCCTTGCTCACGTGCATCGCCCTTCCTATTTCTGCTGCACGCTGGCGCGCGCCTTGTCGACGAATGCCTCGGGCGGCTTGACCGGGTGGCCCGCCTTGCGCAATGCCTCTTCCGCCTCCGGAGGCATGTAATTTTCATCGTGCTTCGCTAGCACCTGCGAGGCGTTGAATACGCCATCGGCGCCGAGTGCCCCCTGCGCAACGACGCCCTTGCCTTCCTTGAAGAGATCGGGAAGGATGCCCTGGTAGACGACCGGGATCGCCTTCGCGTTGTCGGTGACCTTGAACTTCACTTCGACGCTGCCGCTGGATCGTGACAGGCTGCCCGGTTCGACGAGACCGCCGATGCGAAAGCTGCGATCCTTCGGCGCCTCGTTCGAGTACACCTGCGTCGGGGTGTAGAAGAACACGAGATTGCTGCGGAATGCGTTGAGCACGAGCGCCGCAGCCGCGCCGAGCAACAGGATGCCCGTTGCGATCCAGGCAAACCGTCTGTGTCTGGCTTTCAGTACCATCAGCTAGCCTCCGATTCCGCCTGTGCAGCAGCGAGTGCGCGACGTTTCCGCGCCCCGACGGCGACGACTTCGATCACGATGACGGCCAGCGTGACCCCGTACGAGCCCCAAACGAACCACGCGTAGCCGCCCATGGCAAGCCATTCGCTCATTTCGACTTCCCGCTCAAGCGAAGATTCAACCACTCGGCCCCGGCCTCGCGTTCGAGAATGATGACACGCACACGGCTCAACGCCACCGCGATCGTGTAGGCCCAGGCCGAGAACGACATGATCAGCATGCCGGTCAACATGATCTGCGCCATCTTCGGCGAAGCCGTCAGGCTAACAGACGCCCCCTGATGCAAAGTGTTCCACCATTGCACCGAGAAATAGATGATCGGCACGTTCACCGCCCCGACGATTGCAACAAGTGCGGCCGCCTTGTCGGCCCGCCGCGGATCTTCGATCGCCGCACGCAACGCCATGAAGCCCAGGTAGAGGAAGAGCAGGATCAGTTCGGACGTGAGGCGGGCATCCCAGACCCAATACGTGCCCCATGTCGGGCGCCCCCACAGGGCGCCTGTCCATAATGCAACGAACGTGAACATCGCACCCGTCGGCGCCAATGCGCACATCATCATCGCCGACAGTCGCGTATTGAAGCTCAGATAGAGGATCGCGTATCCCGCCATCAGCAGGTAGATGAACATCGACATCCATGCCGCAGGCACATGGATGTAGATGATGCGATACGCCTCGCCTTGTTGAAAATCGGTCGGCGCGACGATCAGACCGACGTAGAGACCGACGACCGCAAGGAGGATTGCCGCCGCATAGAACCACGGCACGAGCTTGCCAGCCAGTGGATAGAAGACTGCAGGGGATGCGTAGCGGTAAAGCCGGTTCATCTCGATCATTCAGTCCATCGCCGTGCGCAACGCTGCCGCCGTCGCCAAGGGCGCGCCGACCAGCGCGACGAGCAGTTCCGCGACGAGCACGGAAAAATGTCCATCGACATCCATGCCTGCCGCGTACGAATCCACCGCCCCCACGCCGAACACGAGCAGCGGTATGTACAACGGCAGTACCAGCAGCGCGAGCAGCGCCCCGCCGCCGCGCAATCCCAGCGTCAACGCCGCCATGATGGCGCCGATCAGGCTCAGCACCGGCGTGCCGACCACGAGGGAGATCAGCAAGACCCCGATCTCACCGCCGCTCAGCCCGAACTGCACCCCGACCAGCGGCGCGCAAACGATGAGCGGACAGCCCGTCGTCAACCAGTGCGCGCCAATCTTGCCGGCCACGATGCTCGAGAACGGCATCGGACCGAAGAGCATCTGTTCGAGCGAGCCGTCAACATGGTCGAGCGCGAACATCCGGTGCAGCGACAGCAGACACGCGAGCGTCGCACATACCCAGATGATACCCGCTCCGATACGGTGCAGGATCTTCGGATCGGGCCCGACACTCAGCGGAAACAGGGTCACGACGATGAAAAAGAACGCCAGCACCACCAGCACTTCGGCGCTCGATCGCGTGCTCAGACGCAGATCACGCTTCATGCCCCAGACGAACCCCGCAATCACGCCCGCTTCGCTCATCCGCTCACCCGAGGCGCCGTTCGTTCGTGGGATGTCCGCGCATATCGATCGCGTCATGCGTGGCAACGACAGCAACGCCCCTTCGCGCGAGATGATCGCTCAGGATTTCGCCGAGCAGGGCACGCGCAGCCGTATCGAGTGCTGCGGTCGGTTCGTCGAGCAGCCATAGCGGACGTTGCGACAAGCACAGGCGGGCCAGCGTCAGCCGCTGCCGTTGCCCCTGCGACAGCCGCTTGACATGCAGCGTCTGTCGGCGAGCGAGCCCCACGCGATCGAGCGCTTCCAGTTGCTTCGGTCGATCGACCTCGAGGCCCTCGAGTTCGCAGGCAAGGATCAGATTCTCCATGACAGTGAGATCGTCCTTGTGGCCGGACTTGTGTCCGGCGTACGCCAGCCGGGCACGCCAGCCGGCACTGCGTACGGTGACCGGCGATGCACCCCAGCACACCTTGCCCGCGATGGGTTCGTTCAGGCCGGCAAGCGCCCGCAGCAGGGTGCTCTTGCCGGTCCCGTTGGCGCCGACGAGGATCGCTGCGGTTCCGGCTTCGGCGTGCAGATCGACATCGCTGAAAAGCGGCTTGCCGCCTCGCTCGCAGCTCAAGCCGAGGACATGCAACCCGGCTCGTTCTTCATTGAACCCGGGCATTGATCCGCACTTCGATACCCGACGTCCCGGGCTTCACCGGCGCGCTGTAGCCTTCGAGGTCGCCCGCTTTCGCCGTGGCCTCGCCCAACTTCGAAACGCGGGCGCCGATCACGACTTCACCGAACCTGGAAATCATCATGCCGGGCGCCATGGCTGCGCTGTCGTCGAGCGCGAACGCATAGGGCAGCTCCTTAACGGTGATCTTGCGTATGGCCAAAGGCAACTTCGGCCCCTGCGCCGCCCGCGCAAACACGAACACGGTGTCGGTCGGCTTCACGTCGCCACGAAAACTCGCATCGAGACTCACTGTTCCCCGAATCACTTCGCCGCCCTGCGCCGTGCTCACAACTGCAGTCGCATCCGAGGCGGGTGCAGCTGCAGCGGGAACGGCGCCGAGGAGCTTCCTCGCTTCAGCGATATTGTTCTGTACGACCTGCGCGGCTTCGCTATTGGGCTCCACCAGGGCGGGCAGCTTCTCCCAGTGGCGAAGTGCCTCGCCATAGTTCTTCTGCAGGAAGGCGTCGGTTCCCGCGAGCCAGATCGCCTTCGGATGGGCGGGAT
>JBIKKL010000464.1:0-4240 GCA_044360365.1 Burkholderiales bacterium
GAGTAGTAGTGCAGCAGCTCAGGACGACTATCCGACGCGTGCAATCCGCTGGATCGTGCCTTACTCGCCGGGCGGCAGTACGTCCTGGACGTCTCGTCTGGTCGGCGAACATCTGACCAGCGCCTGGGGACAGCAGGTGATTGTCGATAATCGGCCCGGTGCCGGCACGGTGATCGGAACCGACGCCATGGTCAAGGCCAAACCCGACGGATACACCCTGGGCTATATCGGCAGTGCGCTTTGTTCCAACGTAACCTTGATGAAAAATCTGCCTTACGACACGATCAAGGACATCACACCCATTGCAACCGTATCCGGCTATGAGAACCTGTTCGTCGTGCATCCGTCGCTGCCGGTGAAGACAGTCAAGGACTTCGTGGAGCTGGCGAAGAAGCGGCCCGGTGAACTGATGTACGCGTCTTCGAGCCATGGCGGTTCCACCAATCTCGCACCGCGGCTGTTCAACATGTTGGCCAAGATCCAGACGACGCAGGTGCCGTATAAGGGCGCCGGCAACGCCATGATCGATGTTATCGGCGGACAGGTGCAGTACTTCATGTCGGTGCCGGTCAATGTCGTACCCCATGTCCGCGAAGGCAAGTTGCGTGCGCTTGCGATTACCGGCAATCAGCGCATTAGCGCATTCCCCGATGTGCCGACGATGGCCGAACTCGGCTATCCCGAGGTGAGCTTGAAGACGTGGCAAGGTGTCGGGGCGCCGGCCGGCGTGCCGAAGGCCATCATCGACAAGGTCGCCGCCGAGATCGAGCGTCTGGTCAGCATGCCGGAGACGCACAAGAAACTCGATGCGCAGGGGTTCGTGCCGTATTTCAACGGCCCGGAGAAAACGGCGCAAATGGTCGCAGACGACATCGAGCGGTTCGCAAAGATCATCAAGTCGGCCAACATCAATTTCAAGTAACACGGGGCACGAAGCGCGGCCGTATCGATTGCGAATCGGCCGTGCTTCGAGTACAGACCTCGACGATCAAGCCGTCCGATGCGAGGGCGTTGCATGGTTCGCGTTGCAAGGCTTCTGCCTTGTTCGCTGCGCGGTGCCTCCGGCCTTAGTCGACGCGCAGGTTCGCATCCTTGATGACCTTGTTCCATCGCTGCTGATCTTCGCGGATCATTTTTCCGAATCCCTCCGGCGTCGACGGCGCCGGCACGACGCCGAACGCCTGAAACCGCTTCACGAGATCGGGGTTGGCGAGGCCCTTGTTGATGGTGGCGTTCAGCCGTTCGACGATCGGCTTCGGCGTGCCTGCCGGAGCGAGCACGCCCCACCATCCCGTATTGAAGAAGCCGGGCACTGTTTCGTTGATCGCTGCGACACCCGGCAGATCGGCAAGCCGGCCGGTATGACCGACGCCGAGCATCTTCAATCGTCCTGCCCGCACGTGGGGCAGCGCCTGGGGCGGCGACGAGAAGGCCACCTGCATCTGCCCGGCCATGAGATCGGTCATCAGCGGGCCCCCGCCCTTGTAGGGCACGTGAACCATCTTGATCCCGGTGAGCGCCATCAGCATGACGCCGCCCAGGTGGTTCGGCGTGCCCGTGCCGGGCGATCCGAAGTTGAGCTTGCCCGGTGCGGCCTTCGCCAGATCGATGAATTCGCCGACGCTGTTCGGCGGCAGCTTGCCGTTCGTCACCAGCGTGTAGGGAACGTCGACCAGATAGCCGACCGGCGTGAAGTCCTTCGCGGGGTCGTAGTTGATCTTCACACCCAGCGCGGGCCCCGACACCATGCCCCCTGTGGTCGCAAACATGATCGTGTAGCCGTCGGGTGCTGCCTTGGCACCAATGCCGTGGCCGAGCGTAGCGCCGGCGCCGGGGCGGTTGTCGATGACCACTGTCTGGCCGAGCGCTTCGCTGATGCGCTGCCCGATTTCGCGCGCGGTGAAATCGGTGCCGCCGCCGGGTGGGTACGGCACGACGAACCGGATGGCTCGGGTGGGATAATCCTCGGCAGCATCTGCGGTCGCAGGGGCCGCGAGACATGCGACGGCAAGCCACGGCGCGAACGCCACGGCCCCAGACTTCCTGACATCGAACGGTTGCATGGCCATCCTCCTCCGGATCGTTGTGTCATTCCCAAGTGCAGGGTCGAGGAAGTATTCTCCCATGCGCACAACTTGCGCAACGGTATCGGCCCGTGCGGAGTCCACCGCTGGTCCGTACGGTTGCGCGATGGGCCGGGTGTCGAGTATCGATGGTGCAATGCGATGGGGAGGTGTGGGATGAGAGCAGTCGGGTTGTTCGATTTCGGCGGTCCGGAGGTGCTGCGTGTCGTGGAATTGCCGGAAGTCCACGCGGGGAGTGGTGAGGTACGGGTGCGAGTGGCCGCGTCCACCGTGAATCCGACCGATACGTATCTGCGCAAAGGCGCCCGTGCCGACTCGCTGCGCAACATCCCGCCGCCGTATGTGCCCGGCATGGACGTCGCCGGTATCGTCGACGAGATCGGTCCGGACACCGTCACGAATCTGCGCGTCGGCGATGCCGTGATGGCCATGGTCGTGAACTTCGGCAGTCATGGCGGTTACCGCGAGAGCATCGTCCTCGCTGCGGATGCGGTCGTGCTTGCCCCCCCGGGGACGAGTCTCATTGAAGCGGCCACCCTGCCGATGAACGGTCTCACGGCGCGTCAGTCGCTGGATCAACTTGGGTTGCAGCCGGGTCAGACGCTTGCCGTCACGGGCGCGGCCGGATGTTATGGCGGCTACGTCGTGCAGCTCGCGAAAGCCGAGGGGCTGCGAGTCGTTGCCGATGCCTCGGCGTCGGACGAAGCGCTCGTTCGCGCTCTCGGCGCAGACATCGTCGTTCCCCGCGGGGACGACATTGCGGCGCAGATCCGCCGAGTTTGTCCGCAAGGGGTGGATGGCCTCGCCGACGGATCGTTTCAGAGCGAGCGCGCCGTCGGTGCCGTTCGCGATGGCGGCAGCTTCGCGTCGGTACGCGGTTGGCGGGGCAACGAGCGCAGCATTTTGTTTCACCGTACTTCGGTGCGCGACTACGATCATCGAGCCGATCTGTTAAATCGATTGCGTCGACAGGTGGAGGACGGCACCCTGACGCTGCGGGTCGCGGCCACGTTCCCGCCCGCCGAAGCCAGTGCCGCGCATCGGCGCTTGGAGGCGAAGGGAACGCGTGGTCGTCTGGTACTCGACTGGAACGCTTGAAGTCATGCGTAGCGATCCCTTTGCGCGTCGAGATCCGGGCTCGTGGCGTGCCTACCCCGCAAGCATGAGCGCCCTTCGAGACCCACGGAGCACACACCCATGAGCGATGCCGCTGTTCGTCGATTGACCGTCATCTGCACGATGTCCTGCAAGGAGGCCCTGATCGAACTGGTGCCCGTCTTCGAGCACGAACGCGGCTACTCGGTCGATGTCGTTTACGGGGCCGGGGCGGGCCTCGCACGAAAGATCGCCGACGGACTGCGGGGCGACGTGTTCGTGGGGCCCGAAGAGTTCTCCGGCCAACTCATCGAGCAGGGCGTGCTCGACGGCAACAGCCGCTCAGCCTTCGCGAATTCGGGCGCGGTGATCGCCGTCAAGGCCGGTACGCCGATTCCGGACATCGGCACTGCAGAAAAGCTCAGGGACGTGCTGCTCGCAGCCAAGGGCGTTTCGTACAGCACCGGCGCGAGCGGCATCCACTTTCTGCAGGCGTGCGAGCAGCTCGGCATACTGGCCGCCGTGACGGCCAAACTCGTGCGGCCCCAGCCCGGCGAAATGGTGGGGCCCGTGCTCGTGCGCGGCGAGGCGCAGATCGGCGTGCAGCAGCCCGCCGAGTTGCTGCCCGAGCCCGGGGTCGTCATCGTGGGTTACTTGCCGCCCGAGGTGCGACAGACGATCGTCTACGGGGCGACGGCCTTCCCGAATCCCGTGAACCGCGAAGGTTACGCAGCGTTTCTCGAATTCATGCGCTCGCCGATTGCGCGCGAGGTCCTGAGCAGGACAGGACTCGATCCGATCTGAGCGGATCCCACCGGAGATTCGACCGGTTGGCCGGCGAGGGGCGCAGTGCGGCGGTCCATGGACCTGCACGCACTGCGTGGTGATGCGGTGATGTCCTTTCTAGACTTCGATCATCTCGAAATCGGACTTCTGCGCGGCGCAATCCGGGCAGCCGAAGCTCTCGGGGACATCGGCCCATCGTGTGCCCGGCGCGATCCCGTCGTCGGGCAGACCCGCCGCTTCGTCGTAGACGAACGCGCACAATACGCACTGCCAGC
>JBIKKL010000465.1:0-4239 GCA_044360365.1 Burkholderiales bacterium
TGCGAGCAGGCGCACGCTGTTGGGCGGGCGCCGCGCCGCGATGACGGCGTCGTCGATGCGGCGCAACACGGCTTGCAAGTTGTCGCGGATTAGGCTCATAATTTTTTCGAGACGGCCGATAACCCGTCGGTTATTCGGCGTTTTCGCGTCCGATACGCCGCCGGTCTCAGGTCGAGGAATTATAAATGGACATCTCCGAGCTGCTCGCTTTCGTAGTCAAGAACAAAGCCTCCGACCTGCACCTGTCCTCCGGCCTGCCGCCGATGATCCGGGTCCATGGCGACATTCGCCGCATCAACCTGCCCGCCATGGAGCACAAGGATGTGCACGCCATGGTGTACGACATCATGAACGACGGGCAGCGCAAGTTCTACGAAGAGAACCTGGAGTGCGACTTCTCCTTCTCGATCCCGAATCTCGCGCGCTTTCGGGTCAATGCCTTCGTGCAGCAGCGCGGCGCGGGCGCGGTCTTCCGGACGATTCCCTCCAAGGTACTCTCGCTCGAAGATCTGAAGGCGCCGAAGATCTTCCAGGAGATCTCCAATCAGCCGCGCGGCATGGTGCTCGTGACCGGTCCGACGGGTTCGGGCAAGTCGACCACGCTGGCGGCGATGATCAACTACATCAACGAGAACGAGTACGGCCACATCCTCACCGTCGAGGATCCGATCGAGTTCGTCCACGAGAGCAAGAAGTGTCTGATCAACCAGCGTGAGGTCGGACCTCACACCTTGTCGTTTTCGAATGCCTTGCGCTCTGCGCTGCGTGAAGACCCGGACGTGATTCTCGTCGGCGAAATGCGCGACCTCGAAACGATCCGGCTCGCGATGACCGCCGCCGAAACCGGTCACCTGGTATTCGGTACCTTGCACACGAGTTCGGCCGCCAAGACGGTCGATCGGATCATCGACGTGTTCCCGGCCGAAGAGAAGGAAATGGTGCGGGCGATGCTCTCCGAGTCGCTGCGTGCGGTGATCTCGCAGACCTTGCTCAAAACCAAGGATGGCACCGGCCGGACTGCGGCGCACGAGATCATGATCGGCACGCCTGCCATCCGCAACCTCATCCGCGAGAACAAGGTCGCCCAGATGTACTCGGCCATCCAGACCGGTCAGGGCTTCGGCATGCAGACCCTCGACCAGAATCTGCAGGATATCGTACGCCGCAATCTGGTGAGCCCTGCCGAAGCGCGGGTGCGTGCCGTGAACAAGGATCTGTTCCCCGGCAACTAGCGGATGCCGGTAGATTCCGAACCACACCGGCGAGCCGCCGGACGCAGTTCGAATTGCTGATTCGTCGACGCCGCGCGAGAGGCCTGCAAGCCTTTCGCGCTGTACCGACCCGACCGACCGAGTCCCAGCTTAGGAGCGAAGCATCATGGAACGCGACCAGGCAATGAAATTCATCTACGACCTTCTGCGCGCCATGGTCGCGAAGAAGTCCTCCGACCTTTTCATCACCGCCGGGTTTCCCCCCGCGCTGAAGATCGACGGTCGCGTGACGCCGGTGTCGAACCAGACGCTCACGCCGCAACACACGATGGAACTTGCCCGCTCCGTCATGAACGACAAGCAGGCCGAAGAGTTCGAAGCGACCAAGGAGTGCAACTTCGCGGTCAGCCCGGCAGGCATCGGACGCTTCCGCGTCAACGCATTCGTGCAGCAGGCGCGAGTCGGCATGGTGTTCCGGACCATTACGACCGAGATTCCGAAGTTCGACGATCTGCAGTTGCCGACGGTGTTGAAGGAAGTGGTGATGAGCAAGCGCGGCATCGTGCTGTTCGTCGGCGGCACCGGTTCGGGCAAGTCGACTTCGCTCGCGGCCCTGATCGGCTACCGGAACGAGAACAGCCACGGCCACATCATCACGATCGAGGATCCGATCGAGTACGTCCACGAGCACCGGGGCTGCGTGATTACGCAGCGGGAAGTCGGCGTCGATACCGAGTCCTGGCACGCTGCGCTGAAGAACACCTTGCGGCAGGCGCCGGACGTGATTCTCATCGGCGAAATCCGCGACCGTGAAACCATGGATCACGCCATCGCCTTCGCCGAGACCGGCCACCTCTGCATGGGCACGCTGCACGCGAACAGCTCCAACCAGGCCTTGGACCGGATCATCAACTTCTTCCCGGAAGAGCGGCGTGCGCAACTGCTGATGGACTTGTCTCTGAACATGCGTGCGATCGTCTCGCAGCGTCTCATTCCGAAGAAGGAAGGCAAGGGGCGAGCCGCTGCGGTGGAAGTGCTGCTCAATTCGCCCCTGATCTCCGATTTGATCTTCAAAGGCGAGGTGCACGAGATCAAGTCGATCATGGCGAAGTCGCGCGAGCTCGGCATGCAGACCTTCGACCAGCACCTGTTCGAGCTCTACGAGGCAGGGTCAATCAGCTACGAAGATGCGTTGCGCAATGCCGACAGCGTCAACGAACTGCGGCTCATGATCAAGCTGCAGGGGCAGGAAGCCAAGGGCCGCGACATCATGTCCGGCATCGATCACCTGAATATCGTCTAGTGTCCTGCGTCAGGGATTCGTTGACGCACTGCTGAACGGCATCGCTGAGGCATCAGGGATAAAGGTGTCGAAATCGACGCCAGACGCGATGCAAACCACGGCCGGGTTCAGCACCTGGCGAGGATTTCCAACAAGGCATGGCGTCGATTGTCGGCGCTTTCCTGACTCAGGATGCTCACGGCCCCTATGACCCAGGCGGTCGGAACGAGCTTCGATCGAGGCGGTTTGCGCCAGCCGACTCGAAAGCTGCGTTGTGGCCAGGCGCGGCCCGATCGTGGCCGCCGGTCGCTTTCGGTTCGTCGACCGAGGCGAATATTCGGCGATGGGTCGACGGCCGATATTGCCCGACACTCCGCTCGGACCGTCCCGCCGACCACGCGAGCACTTGCCGGGATGGGTTGATCTCTTCTCGTGAATGGCACAGCCCGATTTGGTACGAGATTCGCTTTGAGCTTCTGTCCCGCCGCAATCGCTGCAACGCGAGTCGTCTGCGCGGCGAGTTTCCGAGGTTCATTTGAAAGCGACAGTTCTCAGGTACTTGAGCGTCTGGGTCGTGCTCGGACTGCTGACCGGCGCGGTCGTCGTGGCCCGGCCCCTTTATGTGCTCGACCTTGCAACTGCGCTCGTGCGTGCGGACAGTCGCTTGCATCCTTCCCATGTCAACGCGGGCGATCATCGGTGGGCCTTCGATGAGGGCGGTCGCGGCGCTCCGGTTTTGCTGCTGCACGGGTTCGCGGGCACCCGTTCCGATTGGTATGCAACGATCGCGAAGCTTCCGTATCGCTTCCATCTGATCGTGCCGGACCTTCCCGGCTGGGGCGAGTCCGAAAGGTTGCCCGATGCTGACTACGGGGTCGAAGCTCAAGTCGAGCGTCTGGCCGATTTTTTTCGCGCCAGGCGATTGTCGGCGGTACACCTGGTCGGACATTCGATGGGCGGCCATATCGCCGGGTTGTTTGCGGCGCGCTATCCGCAGTGGGTCAAGTCGCTGACGCTGGTTGCGAACACCGGCGTACGGTTCCAGGAAAACGAGTTCGCCCGCAGCATCCTCGAGGGTGCGACGCCGTTCAACATTTCGAACCGGGCCGATTGGGATCGGCTCATGGACCAGGCCTTCGTGTCCAAACCATGGTTGCCGCATCGTACCGTCGACGCGCTCATCGCGCAGAACATGGCGGAACACGATTTTCTTGCTGCATCCTTGCGCCGTCTGCGTTCCGCAGACCAGGCCTTTCTCCTCGAAGGGGAACTCGCTCGGCTGCGCGTCCCGGTGCACGTCCTGTGGTGCAGGCAGGACAAGATGCTCGACGTCTCGTCGGTCGACTCGATGCGAGCAAAGCTGCCGCGGGCTCGCTATTCCATCATCGAACAAGGTTGCGGACACATGCCGATGATCGAGCTTCCGCGCAATGTGGCCACGTTGCTGGTGTCCCATATCGATGTGGCATCTTCGCCGGTTGCGGCGATGATTGCCGGTCCGGACCGGCGTTGACTCGGGCCTTGGCTGTACGGCCAACAGCTTGCGTCGGCGCTTCCAGTCGGAATCACGCGTAGCGCCGGGCGGGGCGTTTGGCTAGACCCGGCGATGGCGTGGTGCATGCGCCTTCGCCAAGGCGTACGCATGCTTGCTTGTCGAGTCGCGTCGTCGATGCGAGGGGCATTGATGTGTTGGGAATGGTGTAAAACGGCACAGCCTCGCGACTGAAGCTTGAGTTATCTTTTCTC
>JBIKKL010000046.1:0-14698 GCA_044360365.1 Burkholderiales bacterium
TGCCGCGGCGCCTTATGTCGAGCGCTCAGGGAGTCGCGTGCGCAACGATGCCGATTTCATCTATCGTCGCGGCGGCCGGCAGTTGGAGTTGTCCGTTCGGTCCGTCGGAAATCGGCTGAGTGCGACGTTTGACATCGCCATGCAGTCGTCGCGCCCGCGCAGTCGGCGAGCCGAGGCCGGTCCGGGCTTCGGGCGCGGTTCACATCGAGGAGGAGCCCAGCATGAAGTACCGCAAGTTCGGTCGCACCGGCATCGAAGTCTCGGAGGTCATTCTCGGCGGGGGCAACGTCGGCGGCATTCTCATCGATCCGGACGACGCGACCAAGCGTGAAGCGGTGCGCCGAGTGCTGGCTGCCGGCGTGAACTGGATCGATACCGCGGCACAGTATGGCAACGGCAAGTCGGAGCAGGCGCTCGGTTGGCTGCTGCCCGAGTGTGGGTCCGCACCGCGTGTTTCGACCAAGATCGCAGTCGACGTGCAGTCGCCCGTGCCCCTGGCGGATCAGGTCGAGCAGCGGTTCGCCGAAGGGCTTGCCCGATTGAAGCGGGATTCGGTCGATCTGCTGCAACTCCACAACCGCATCGGAACCCAGGTGGGCGGCCGGATGATCTCGGTGGATCACGTGCTCGGCAAGCACGGCGTCGTCGAAGGCTTCGAGCGCTTGCGTGCGCGCGGCGCGATCAGGCACATGGGCATCACGGCGATCGGCGAGGCGCCCTCGCTGTGCGAAGTCATCGCGAGCGGTCGCATTCATTCGGCCCAGGTCTACTACAACCTGCTCAATCCGAGCGCGGCCAAGCGGATGCCCCCTTCATGGACAGGGCATGACTTCGGCGGGGTCATCGATACGTGTCGCGCGCACGGGGTGGCGGTGATGGCGATCCGCATCTTCGCCGCGGGCGTCATCGCAACCGATGTCCGGCACGGTCGCGAGAGCATCCTCACGGCGAACACGACGCTCGCCGAGGAGGAGCGCAAGGCGAAAGCGGTGTTCGCTGCGATCGGTACCGGACACGGCACGCGTGCGCAGGTGGCGCTGCGCTTCGTGCTTTCGCATCCGGATGTGTCGTGTGCGATCGTGGGCGCCGCGGAGTTGCGGCACATCGACGAGGCCCTGGCGGCGCAGGCGATGGGCCCATTGCCGGGCGAGGTGCTGTCGAAGCTCGACGGGCTCTATCGAACGGACTTCGGTCGGGCGTAGGAAGGCAAAATAGACTGTGCCGGGCTCTGTACCAGGCACAACCAAATCGATAGACCCGAAATTCGGTGCCTGGCACGTGCCTGGCACCGAATTTCGCATTGTGGAGGAGTGGCATGATGTCATGTCGATCGGGCCTCGCGGGTTCGGGCCGGGGCAGCGCATTTGCGCTGGGCGCTTTTCTTTGTGCGGGTTTGATTTTCGGTACGGCGGCACACAGTCAGTCGACGTATCCGTCGCGGCCGGTCCGCCTGATCATTCCTTTTGCGCCCGGGGGCAGCAACGACATCCTGGGCCGGATCCTGGCGCAGCGGTTCAGCGAGCGGCTGGGGCAGCAGATGGTGGCCGAGAACCGGCCGGGGGGCGACGGTATCCTCGGGTCCGACATCGTCGCGAAGTCCACGCCCGACGGACATACGCTCCTGATCATCTCGACCTCGTTTGCGATCAATCCGGCGAGCAACCGCGTTCCGTACGATGCCGTGAAGGATTTCGCCGCGATCGGCATGCTGGGTGACGGTCCCACCGTGATCTGCGCGCATCCGAGTTTCCCGGCTCGGGACGTGGCCACTCTGATCGCGATGGCGAAGGCGCGTCCGGGCGAACTCGCCTATGCATCCTCGGGAACCGGCGGGATCATTCATCTCACCGGCGAACTGTTCAGCATCATGGCCGGCGTGAAGCTGCTCCACGTCCCGTACAAGGGAAGCGGGCAGGGGGCGATCGACGTCGTCGGTGGTCAGCTGCCGCTCCTGATCAGCACCGTGGCGTCGGCCATGCCGCAGCTTCGCCCAGGGCGGCTGCGCCCGCTCGGTGTCGGATCGGTCAAGCGTTCCGCGCTGCTGCCCGACGTCCCCACCATCGCGGAATCGGGGGTGCCGGGGTTCGATGCGCGCGTGTGGTGGGGCATGCTCGCGCCGGCGAAAACGCCGCGAGCCATCGTCGAGCGGCTCGATGCCGAGATGGCACGCATACTCGATCGCAAGGACGTGCGCGATCAACTGGCTGCAGCCGGAGCGGAGCCCGGGTTCGCCGGTTCGGAGGTCTTCGGCAAGCTCGTCGAAACCGAGATCGTGAAGTGGGCGAAGATCGCGCATCAGGCCGGCGTGCGGCCCCCGAAGTGAGCTGCATGAGCATCTTCATGCCCACAGCGGCAGTCGCATGAGCAAGTCTTCCGGCGCGTCCGCCGGTCCCCACGACGAGGAGGCCCGCTTCCCCTACTGGCGTCGAAACGCGCGAGTTCTCCCGGTGGCGAACTGCATGACGTCGATGGGGTTCGCGCTGTCGTTTCCGTTCCTGCCGGTCATGGTGCAGGCGCTCGGCGTGCGCAGCAACCTGGAGACCTGGGTCGGCAACATGATGCTGGTGTTCTACATCATCAGCTTCGCGTCCGGTCCGGTGTGGGGCGGCATCGCCGATCACTTCGGCCGCAAGATCATGGTGCTTCGCGCGATGCTCGGCATGGGGCTGCTCATGTCGCTGGTGCCCTTCGCGCCCTCGCCGTTCTGGTTCGTCGTGCTGTTTTCGCTGGTGGGCTTCTTCAATGGCTCATCGGCGGCCGCACAGGCGCTGCTCGTAGCGAACACGCCGTCGAATCGCATCGGGTCGGTACTGGCGCGATTGCAGACGGGCATGCTGCTCGGGCAAACGCTCGGCCCCGCTGTAGCGACCACCGCGGTTGCCCTCGTGTCGCGTCCGCACTGGTTGTTCTGGTTCAGTGGCTTGCTGCTGTTGGCAGGTGGCGTCCTGGTGCTCGTTTTCGTCCGCGAGGTCAAACAGCTTGCTGCCGGGCCCTGGAAGCTCGAATGGATGGGCAGCCTGCGCGAGCTGGTCAAGGTGCCGCGCATGGTGCCGCTTTACCTTCTGTCTTTCATGTTCGCCGCGCTTTCGTCGGGTAACGTGACCATACTCAGCGTCTACGTCCTGCAACTGATGGGGCCGAACGCATCGGGAACGGGCGACGGCGCCTTCTGGGTCGGTGCGGTGGCGATGGGCCTGGCGATTCCGAGCGTCGTTTCACTGGTCGTGTGGGGCAAGCTTCTCGATCGCGTCGATCCGGCGCGAGTGCTGATCTTTACGACGGCCGCGGCGTGCTTGACGCAGATCCCGCTCGTCTTCCTCGAAACGCCGCTGCAGCTCGTCCTGGCGCGGGCGGCGTTCGGGCTCAGCGCATCGCTGATGCAGCCGGCGATCGTGCGGCTGCTGAAGGCGTATGCACCGGAAGGCATGGATGCACGCGCCATTTCCTATTCGCATTCATTCCATTTCATCGCGCTCGGCCTCGCACCGTTCGCTGCGGGGCTGATCGGTCCGATGCTGGGCCTGCGAACCTACTTTGCCCTGACGGTGGCATTCGGGGTGTTCGCGCTGCTGCTATGGATTCGCGCTTCCAGGCGCGGATAATGACGGGCGGCGCCGGCAATTCGAGGGCGGGCGCAGCAGGGTTTCATCGAGTCGGCTCGAACGTTAAGCGGATCTGCCCATGTCAACAGACGAATTCTCCATCGATGCCATTCGGTGTCGGCTGAGCGAGCATCGATATCGACCCATCACCGACGACGAACGCAGCATCCGTCACGCCGTGCTGGTGCCGTTCTATCTGGCGAATGACGCGCTGCATGTCGTGCTGACCAAGCGTACCGAGCACCTGCGTTCGCAGCGGGGCCATGTGTCGTTCCCGGGCGGCGGGCGAGAGCCGCAGGATGCCGATCTGCTTGCGACGGCGCTGCGGGAAAGTCAGGAAGAGATCGGGCTGGATCCCGCCCACGTCGAAGTATTGGGTCGCATCGACGATTTCTCGACCCGCGATGGGGAAGTGCTCATTGCAGGCTACGCGGGGCTCATCGATCCCGCGCGCTCGCCCTATGCCTGGCAACCCTCGGCATTCGAGGTCGCGGTGATCCTCGAAGTGCCGATTTCGCACCTCTTCGATGCCGCGAACTGGACGGTCAAGGCACCGCGTGAACTCAACGGCCGCATGTGGCCCAACGAAGATCTGCACTTCCAGGGGCATCGGGTGTTCGGGGCGACGACACGCGCGTTGCGTCATGTGCTGGAATTGGGATTCGGGCGTTGCCATCGAGCGTGAAACGTGAAGGGTGACGGGCGCGGCGAAGCCGCGGCCCGGTGAAGCGCGCAGCCGCACGCGCGAATTCGAACCACCTCGTCGAAAAGACGAGGCTTCACCTTTCACGGTCACTACTTCACAGAGTTCACGGCGAAGCCATGAACTCGCCCAGGACCTTGGCAAACAACTCCGGCGTCTGCACGTTCATGAAATGACCGGTGTCGGCTTCGACGTAGCGAGCATCCCTGATGGCTGCGGCGACGCGCCGGGCAAGCTCCGTCGATCGCAATCCGTCGTGTTTCGCCCCGACGATCAGCGTCGGGGCGGTGATCCTGGCGTAGGCCGGGGTGAGATCGACGGATGCCATCATGCGGGCCTGTGCCGTAAAGGATGCCGGCGTATTGCAGACCCAGCGCGACTGGTAGCGACGAAAGCGATCGCGATCCAACGCGCGCAGATGTTCAGGATAGGATCGGTCGTGGCTCGTCGCCATCGATGCGCGGATGCCTTCGCGCTCGACCAGCGCTGCGCGTTCCAGACTCTGGGCGCTGCGGGCGGCGTTGTTTCCCAGGGTGGGGCTGGCGAGCATCAGGCGCTCGACGCGTTCGGGATATTGCGACGCGAAGCCCACCGAATAGTCGGCGCCCATCGCGCAGCCGGCCAGAGCGATCGGCTCGCGAATGCTCAAGGTATCGAGGAGGCTCGCGAGATCTGCGACGACGCCGTCGAACGAAAGATCTCGTGCTTTCTCCGAGAATCCGAATCCACGCTGGTCGTAGCGCAGCACGCGATACGAGGATGCGAGCATCGGCAGCACTTCGTCGTAGCTATCGAGGCAGCCCCCGGCTTCGTGCATCAGTACGATCGTTTTCGAACCGGAACCGCTCAGGTCAAAGCGCAGGCTGGCGCCGTTGGCGTCGATCCAGGGCATGGCATGCTCCTCCGTTTATGATGGCGTTCGTCGATTGGGTCGTGGCATTATGTACTTTTGATCCCCGGCGTGTGCAACGCCGCCGCCCGATGAACCCAAACGGGACTCGCGGCTTTGCGGACACCTCACGGCTCGTCGAAGGCTGGCGCAGGCGTACGGGGTCGCCCCTATTTGATGACTTTGACGCATCGGTTTAACCTGCGCACCGTCGCGGGCTGGCTCGGTTTTAGTCTGCAGCAGGGCGACGTACGTGCTCGTCGTCGCGAATCAACATGACAGGAGGAGTTCGAATGGCTTCGTTATCGACTCATGCGGCATCGATCGTCGCAGGTGCAATCGCCGGGGCGACCCTGTTCGTCGCCGTCGATGCTGCGGCGCAAAAAGCAGATTTTTCCGGCAAGCGGATCGAAGTGATCATCCCGTTTGCCCCGGGCGGTGGTTCCGACGTGTACATGCGCGCCATCGCGCCACACCTCGAGCGTCATCTGCCGGGCAAACCGACGCTTATCCTGCGCAACGTGCCCGGGTCGCGTTCGATTCCGGGGGCGAACCAGTTCCAGGACCGGGCGAAGCCCGACGGCACGCACCTCATGGTCGTTTCGGCCACGACGGTGGCGAGCTTCGTCTTCAGCCGCGACAAAGTGAAGTTCGAAATGGACAAGTGGGAGCCCGTCCTGCTCTCGCCCCAGGGCATGGTCGGCTACGCGCATCCTTCGCTCGGGATGAAGAGCTGGAAGGATCTGGCCCAGTTTCAGAAGCGGATGGCATCAAGCAACCTCTCCCTCACGTTCGGCGGTCAGAGCGCCAACTCGGGAGAACTTCGCTTCATCATGATGCTGCATCTCCTGGGCTTGAAGACCAATCACGTTTGGGGCCTGAACCGCGGACCGGTGCGTCTGGCCTTCGAGCGCGGCGAGTTCAGCATCAACTACGATTCCATGCCCGGCTACATGGGCGGCGCCATTCAACTGGTCAAGGCCGGCAAGGCCGTACCGCTCTTCACCGCTGGCATCATCGACGAGAAGGGCCAGATGGCGCGTGATCCGAACGCGATGGATCTGCCGCATTTCGCCGAGGTGATGGAACTGGTCCATGGCAAGAAGCCCTCCGGCCCCGGCTGGGATGCCTGGATGTCCAGCTCGAAGATGAACACGATGATGAACAAGGGCATGTTCCTGCCGGCCGGTACGCCCAAGTACATCGTCGACGCATGGACCAAGGCTGTCAGCGACATGCTGAAGGATCCGGTCTTCGACAAGGAAGCAAGCTCGGTGATCGAAGGCTATCCCCAGTACATCGGCGACAAGGCGCGTCCCATCATCAAGGACTCGCTCACGTTCACGCCGGAATCCTGGCAGTGGCTCAAGGATTACTTCAAGAAGGAACACAACGTCACGTTGAACTAAGCGCCTTGTCGTCAAGAATCGAATCAACGTGCAAAACGATCTGCTACAGGCGCTGCTCACGCTGCTGAGCGTGCAGCACATGCTTGCACTCGTCGGCGGGACGCTGCTCGGTCTCGTCGTCGGGTTTCTGCCGGGCCTGGGCGGCATTGCCGCCCTTTCCTTATTGCTGCCGTTCGTCTACGGCGGCGATCCGACGTTGGTACTGCCGATGATGATCGGCATGCTGGCGGTCACTAACACGTCTGATACGTTTCCGGCAGTGCTGGTCGGCATTCCGGGCACGTCCAGCGCGCAGGCAACCATACTCGATGGCCATGCGCTTGCACGCAAAGGAGAAGCGGCCCGTGCGCTCGGAGCCGCATTCTCCGCGTCGCTGCTCGGCGGGCTGTTCGGTGCGCTGGTGCTCACCCTTGCCATTCAGTTCGCCCGCCCACTCATCCTCGGCGTGGGCTTCGGCGAGCAACTCATGCTGGTGCTGCTCGCGCTCACCATGGTTGGCATGCTCACGGGAGCGAGCCCCATCAAGGGGCTGATCATGTGCGGCCTGGGGTTGCTCTTCGGCAGTGTGGGCGCTGCGCCTGCGACGGCAGAGGAGCGGCTTTCTTTCGGCTTCATTTACCTCGAAGACGGCATACCGCTGGTCATCATGGGCCTGGCGATGTTCGCCATTCCGGAAATCATCGAAGTGCTGCGCAAGCGCAACACGATTTCCACTGTGGCCGAACTCGGCTCGGGAACGATGCGCGGGTTTGCGGAGACACTGCGCCATGGATGGCTCGTGGTGCGTACCTCGTCGCTCGGCGTCTTCGTCGGCGCGCTTCCCGGGCTCGGCGGTTCGGTGACCAACTGGGTGGCGTATGCGCATGCGATGCAGTCCGCGAAGGACCGTTCGCAATTCGGCAAGGGCGATATCCGCGGCGTCATCGGGCCGGAAGCATCGAACAATGCCGACAACGGGGGAGCGCTGATTCCCACCCTGATGTTCGGCATTCCGGGCTCGGCGAGCATGGCACTGTTCCTGGGTGCCTTGATCCTCATCGGCGTCGAACCGGGGATCGGCATGATGGAGCGTCATCTCGATCTCACGTACATCATCATCTGGTCGCTGGCAATCGCGAACGTCATCGGGGCTGGCATCTGTCTGTTTCTCGCCAAGCCGATCTCTCGCCTGACCCTCGTGCCGTTCACGCTCGTCGCGCCGTTCATGATCGTCATCATCTGCTTTGCCGCCTTTCAGGCGACGAGGTCATGGGAGGACTTGATCACGCTCTTCGTGCTCGGCGTCGTCGGCATGTACATGAAGCGCTTCGGCTGGTCGCGTCCCGCTTTCCTGATCGGGTTCGTGCTCGCGAAGCAGCTCGACGCATCGGTGTACCAGTCGATTCAGGTGTACGGGTGGACGTTCCTGGAGCGTGGCGGGGTGCAGTTCATTCTTGCACTGACGGTCATCTCGATCATACTTGCGCTGCGCATTAAGCCGCATCGCGAGGCGTTGTCGGCTGATGGTCCGCATGCGCCCCTCGACCGGCGTCCGCAGTTCGTGTTCCTGGGGTTGCTTACCCTGACCGTTGCCTACGCTGTCTACGACGTATGGAAGCTCGATTTCCTCGCCAAGGTGTTTCCGATCGCGGTGGCTGTCGTGACGCTGGTCATGTTGGCGGTTGCCGCGTTCCAGTTCACGCGCAACACGCCCAACTATGTGTTCTTCGACGGGGAGCGTGAGTGGGCGGAGAACGACAAGCCGAACCAGAGCGAGCTGCACTACCAGGCTTGGTTCCTCGGCCTGCTGGCCCTCATTGGGCTCGTTGGTTTCATCCTCGGCATCTTTGTCTACATCGCAGCTTTCCTGCGCGTGAAGGCGAGCGTGAAGTGGCAGTGGGCGATACTTGGAGCGCTGGGCGCGGTGCTCGTGCTAGTCACCTTCGGTCATGTGCTTTCGCTTTCGTATCCGCGCGGGCTGCTGCAGTTGATGACCGATCTGCCCTGGCCGTTCGACTGAGCATCGACGCGGGCGTCCGGTGTACGACCGGACGCCCGTGTTCTCGCGCCGGGGCTATTGGCGGGCGATACCCGCTTCCCGAATCACGCGTGACCAGCGGTTCGATTCGTCGCGGATGTACTGGCCGAACTGCTCACGGCTGGTCAGCGACATTTCCAGAACGAGTTCGTTGAAACGCTGCTGGATCTCCGGCAGCTTCAGCACGGCGTGAAGATCGGTGTGTATCTTGTCGAGGATAGGCGCCGGCGTCGCGGCGGGCGCGCATAGGCCGTACCACGAGTTCACCTCGAAGTTCGGCAATGCACTTTCGTGCATCGTGGGCACTGCGGGCAGATGCGCGATTCGATTGCGGCTCGTCACCGCCATTGCCCGCACGCGATTGCCCTGAATGGCTGGGAGCACCGCAGGAGCCGACTGTGCACTGACGGGAATCTGCCCGCCGATGACGTCCGAGAGCGCTTGCGGCGCACCCTTGTAGGGGACGTGCACGATTTCGATCTTCGCCGTCAGCTTGAAATACTCCATGGCGAGATGCTGCGATGTGCCTGCGGCGGACGTGCCATAGCTCAACTTGCCGGGATTTGCTCTCGCATAGGCAATGAAGGCTTCGAGCGTTTTCGGCGGCAGGGAGGGATGCACGATCAACACGTTCGGTGTCCGGCCGATGAGCGAGATGGGCGCGAAGTCGCGGGCGTGATCGTAGGGCATCTTCGCGTAGAGCGATTCGGCAATTGCGCTCGATGCGATGTTGCACTGGAACAGCGTATGGCCGTCGGCAGGCTGTGTCGCGGCGAAGGCCGCCCCGACCGTGCCGCCGGCGCCCGAACGGTTGTCGACGATGACCTGCTGCCCCCAGATCCTGCCGAGCCGATCGGCGATGGCGCGGGCGACGATGTCGGGCGAGCCGCCGGCAGGGAAGGGCACGATGTACCGTACCGGCTTTGCGGGATAGCTCTGTGCGATGGACGACGCGGCCAGCCCGAACGCGAGGAGGCCCAGACTCAGGGGCAGCGCAAACGACTTGGCATGCGGTGTATTCATGAACGTGATTCGGCAGGCATGGATCGCGTTCCGGGGTCAGCGCGTGCGGTGATACGTGTAGTCCTCGCGCTCACCGCTGCCTTTGCGCAAGCCGGCAGGCAGCGGCGGACGTGCAGCGTTGACCTTGGCGTGCTGGTCCAGTGCGGCCTGATCGGTCCATCGTTCCAGCAGCACGAGCTTGTCCGGATCGAGTGCGCTCTGGAAAATCTCGTACTGTTCGCAGCCCGGCTCCTGCGCGGCCTCGATGCAGCGCTCCCGGTAGATTCGGGCGAGTTCTGTGCCCTTGCCGGGTTCTGCGGTGAAGGTGACGATGAGTCGCAGCGACATGATGGATTCCCCCCTTGAATGGAGTCTCATGCTAGCGCGAATCGGCAACGCTGCACATCGCGCGGTGGTCGGATCATCCTGGGCGCCCCGTCAGCAACGAGTCCGACGGGCTCATGCTTCGGATGCGGACAGCTTCATGGGCGGCTTCGCCGCATTTGCAGCGCGCTGCCGACGCGGTACGATCACCGCATGGTTCGCGAGGTCGACAGGATCCGCCTTCGACATCGCAACGCGCCGATCGCTCAGTGGTAAGGGAACGCATCCATGCCTCACGACCATCAGCACTCGCACGACGAGTCGGACTCTTCGAACCTGCCGTCGGACCCCGCGCTTCGGGTGAAGGCGCTCGAATCGCTGCTCGTCGAGAAAGGGCTGATCGATCCGGCGGCCCTCGACGCGATCGTCGATACGTACGAACACAAGATCGGCCCGCGCAATGGCGCCAAAGTGGTGGCTCGCGCCTGGACGGATCCCGAATTCAAGCGTCGTCTGCTCGCCGACGCGACGGCAGCGATCGGCGAGATGGGCTATCTCGGCCGTCAGGGTGAACACATGGTGGTCGTCGAGAACACGCCGGCCGTACACAACCTGGTCGTGTGTACCCTGTGTTCCTGTTACCCGTGGCCGGTCTTGGGGCTGCCGCCGGTCTGGTACAAGTCGGACGCATATCGATCACGGGCAGTGATCGAACCGCGCGGCGTGTTGCGCGAGTTCGGCGTCGATATCGCCGATGATGTGGAAGTGCGCGTCTGGGATTCGACGGCGGAGATCCGCTATCTGGTCCTGCCGCAGCGTCCGTCGAACAGCGATGGACTGAGCGAGGCGCAGCTGGCCGAGCTGGTCACGCGCGATTCGATGGTTGGCGTGGCTTGCCTGGCAGCGTGGGAGGGGACCCCATGAACGGTGTTCACGACATGGGCGGCATGCAATGCTTCGGTCCGGTTCGGCCGGCGTCTGACGAGCCGGTATTTCACGAGCCCTGGGAGGCACGCCTCTTCGCGATCCGGCATGCGCTCGGCGCGTGGGGCAGATGGAACATCGACGCATCGCGCTACGCGCGCGAGCTGATCCCGCCCGCGGAGTATTTGCGCATGAGTTACTACGAGCGCTGGCTCGCCGGGCTCGAAACCCAGATGATCGACGTCGGACTCGTGACTTGCGCCGAGATGCGCAGCGGCGTGCCCGCATCGGATGCAGTCAAGGTCGAGCCGGCCCTGCGTCCCGAAGGGCTGTCGCGGCTGCTTGCCGGTGCCCCGAGCGAGCGGACCGGTGGTGATGCACCGGTTTATCGAGTCGGTGACGAAGTGCGAGCCCGCAACGTTCAGCCCGGCGGTCACACGCGTCTGCCGCGCTACGTGCGCGGAAAACGCGGGACGGTCGTGCGGCTGCACGGGGTCCACGTGCTGCCCGATTCGAACGCACATGGCCAGGGAGAACAGCCGCAGCCGCTGTATGGCGTGCGCTTCGAGGCGGTCGAACTTTGGGGAGATGCGGTGAGCCAGCGGGAGGCTGTGCATCTCGATCTCTGGGAGAGCTACCTTGAGCGTGTCTGAGTTGTCAGCGGCGGCAGCCACAAGCCTTGAGGCACCGGCATTCGCACGCATTCCGCGCGATAACGAAGGTCCGTTGTTTGCGGAGCCTTGGCAGGCACAAGCGTTTGCGCTGGCGGTGAGGCTGTCGGCAGCAGGGTGCTTCACGTGGGCCGAGTGGGCATCCGCACTCGGCGAACAGTTCAGCGCCGCTGCGGCACGCGGCGAGCCCGACGATGGCACACGCTACTACGAGCATTGGTTGAGCGCGCTCGAGGGCCTGGTGACCCGCAAGGGTTGGACGAGCATCGCAGCGCTCGCGGTACGCAAGGACGAGTGGGTGGCTGCTCATCTCGCTACACCGCATGGTCATCCGGTCGAACTCGAAGCCGCGCATCGGGCGTGAGATCGGTCTTACGCCCGCGGTGGCGGCCGCGGCATAATCGCGCTTTCACTCAGGAGAATTCCCATGCCGGTCACCAAGGGTAGCCAGCAGCTCGTCGCGGAAGCCAATGCCCAGATCCGAACCGTATCCCAGGATGAAGCGAAGCAGAAGCTGAACGATCCGAACGTGGTGTTCGTCGACATACGCGATGTGCGCGAGCTCGAGCGCGACGGGATGATTCCAGGGGCATTTCATGCGCCGCGCGGCATGCTCGAGTTCTGGGTCGATCCGGGGAGCCCTTACTTCAAGGACGTATTCGGCAGCGGCAAGGAGTTCGTCTTCTATTGTGCCTCGGCGTGGCGTTCTGCGCTTGCGACGAAAGCCGTGCAGGACATGGGGCTCGGGCCCGTCGCACATCTCGAAGGCGGTTTCAGTGCGTGGAAGAAGGCGGGGCTCCCCGTCGGTGAACGACCGCACAAGCAGCACTGAGGGTCGAAGCGAGACATCGTTCGGGAAGTCCGGCATGACGGGGGTGGTCGCCCGTGCGCGGCGACTTTGCTGCATCGCTGCTCATGTCGCATGGATTGTTTTGATGTCCACTTCGACGGCTGCGGCAGCCGATGCGAAGGCGAGCTTCATCGATTGTCCCGGTTGTCCGGCCATGATTCGCTTGCCGGCAGGACGCTTCGTGATGGGCGTCGGCGCGGACGAAGAAGATCGCGAGCAGCTCGCCGAAGCATTCCGTGGACGCAGCGAACCCCGTCGCACGCTCGCTGTGGCGGCCTTCGCGATCGGTATCCATGAGGTTACACGCGGTCAGTTCCGACGCTTTGTCGAAGCGACCGGCCATGATGCAGAGGGCTGCTTCGTCTGGACGGGGCGGGAATTCGTCGAGCGCTACGATCGCAGCTGGCGCGATCCCGGGTTCCCTCAAGCGGACGACCATCCGGCCGTGTGCGTGAGTTGGAACGATGCGCAGGCTTACGTGCGCTGGCTCGGCGAAGTCACGGGCAGGCCCTATCGACTGCCGGGCGAGGCCGAATGGGAGTATGCCGCGCGTGCGGGCGGGGATGCGATCCGGTTCTGGGGCGACGATCCGCGCCTTGCGTGTCGTTTCGCAAACGGCGCCGACGATGCGACTGCGATACGGGCATCGACCGCCATCGAGGCCAGTGCTCATTCGTGCAACGATGGCTACGCGCACACGGCGCCGGTCGGACGCTTCCAGGCAAACGCGTTCGGCGTGCATGACGTCCTCGGCAATGCCGCAGAGTGGACGCAGGATTGCTGGCGTCCCGACTATCGGGATGCGCGCGTCGATGCAGTCGCGGAGACTTCGGGGGACTGTACGATGCGTGCAGTGCGCGGTGGCGCTTGGGACGAAGGGCCTGCGGGGCTACGCGTCGCGTACCGCGTCGGCAGCCCCACGACCGTGCGGGTGTATGGCCGCGGGTTCCGCGTGGCGCGCGACGAATAATTCGGTGCCAGGCACGTGCCTGGCACCGAATTTCAGTAATTGGACTCAGGCGTCTACCGTATCGCCCTGGATGGTGATTCGATGCATGACCCGGCGCTGCCCGAAATAGTCGTTCACCGGGTAGTGCAGCACGCGACGGTTGTCCCAGAGCGCAAGCGAGTCGACCTCCCAGCGGAACCGGCAGGTGTATTCCGGTCGGGTAGCGTGCGTCATCAACTGTTCGAGCAGGGGGCGGCTGGCTTCCTCGCTCATGCCGGCGAAGCGACGCGTGATCCCGCGATGGCAAAGATACAGGCCGCGGCGGCCGTTCTCGGGATGGCGTCGCACCAGCGGGTGCTCGTACTGCTTCGGCGGGCCCTCGTCGTAGTTGGGCGTCATCGCTGCCGGGCGTACCTTGTCGACCTGATACACGCTCACCGTGCGCAGGCCATCGATGGTCTGCCTCAGGGTTTCAGGCAGGCCATCGTAAGCATCCTGGAGATCGGCGTAGAGCGTATCGCCGCCTACGGGAGGAATCTGTTTCGCCAGCAGCATCGTGATGCGGGCCGGCTTGGCGGTGAAGATCTGATCGGTGTGCCAGCCTTCGCCGAAGACGGTGGTGTCGTCTTCCTTCTTCAGGATCTCGATCACCCCGGGATGGCCGGGCAGCGACTTCATGTGCGGGTGAAAATGAACCTCGCCCCAACGCGCGGCGAATTCGAGTTGCTGATAGGGCGTGATCTTCTGTTCGCGAAAAAAGATCGCACCGTGATCGAGGAGCGCGCGGTGCAGTACGCCGAAGGTCTCGGCACTCATCGGGTGCCGCAGGTCGACGCCGAGGATTTCTGCGCCGATTGCGGTGGTCAGCCTGCGGATGGTGGGCTTCGGTGTCGCTGTCATTGCTTGAGTCCTCCGTTCAAGGGCTGTGGCATCGAGGAACGCCCCGGGCGAAATCCGCAGCGGCGCTTCATTCGATGACCGTCACTACGATCTCTCGTCGGTGCGGGGCAGTGCGATGCTCCCAGAGATAGATGCCCTGCCATGTGCCGAGCAGCAGGCGGCCATCGGCGACAGGCACCGTGACCGACATGCCCGCGAGCAATGTGCGCGCATGGGCTGCCATGTCGTCGTCGCCTTCGGTATCGTGACGATACGCCGGATCCGCATCGGGCGCCCAGCGTTTTGCCAGCGCTTCGAGATCCTTGCGAACCGTGGGATCCGCGTTTTCCGTGATGATCACCGAGCAGCTCGTGTGGCGAGCGAATACATGCGCGATGCCGCAGGCGACGCCCGACTGGCCGACGACGGCGGTGACTCGGTCGGTGATCTCCTGAGTGCCTCGCCCTCGCGTCGCGATG
>JBIKKL010000466.1:0-4227 GCA_044360365.1 Burkholderiales bacterium
CGGCGGATCCGGCACGCGAGGTCCCACCGCGCCATGACAGCGGCCACCGTTGTAGTGCGCAACCCACTCTTTCAGTATAGATCGAAGGTGCGCCTCCGAGAGCGGAATCAGCCAATCCAAGCATTCGCGCCGTATCGTCCCGATCACGCGCTCGCAGATAGCATTCGCTTTCGGACTCGCCACCGGAGATTTCAGTACTCTCAGACCCAGCGCTTTGATCGAATCATCGAGGTGTTTGGCGAATATCCGGTCTCGGTCATGGATCAAATACCGATGCGCGCCCCCTTCGCCGACGACCTCACGGAGTTGCTGTAACGTCCACTCCGCCGTGGGATTGGCTGTCACGTTCACATGCGGCAGCCGGCGCCGACCATGTTCTATTACCACGAACACGTACAGCAATCGGAACGTTGCCGTCACAGCGACGAAGAAGTCGCACGCGATGATCGCCTTCGCGTGGTTCATCAAGAATGTCGACCAGCGCTGATCGCCCCGTGGCTGGCCCGGCGGCCGCTTTGGCATGTACTTCGCCACCGTCCGAGGTGAGACATGAATGCCGAGCTTCAGCAGCAATTCATAGGCGATTCGCTCTTGACCCCATAACACGTTCTCTCGGGCCATCCTACGGATCAGCATTCGCAGTTCCGCCGGAATTGTCGGACGTCCGGCCCGACACTTCAGTCGCCAGAAGATCCGCCAACCGAGTCGGTGCCAGCGCACGATGGTCGATGGACGAACGTTCACGACTGAATCGCGCCAATTACACAGGCGGGTGAACAGCGCCAGACTGACTCGCGTCGCATGATCAACCCGTCGAGGTTTTGCGCCCCTCTCAATGTGCCGCGCGAGTTGCTTTCGGAGAACCAGATTCTCCGCTCTGATCGTGGACGACGAGCGACAGAACAGCAGGCCGAACCGCACAACGTCGACTAGAAAACCGATGATCGATCGCAACACGGGCCACATGTGCGCATCATGCCAGATTCAGCTGATGATCGCAGGCGATGTATCGCGACAACCCCACATCGTCAATTATTGCGGGCCACAGAAGGTGGGGCCGTCGCGGCCCTGCGTCCTCAAGATCGTTGCGCCACGATCGTGCGCGCGCGTCCCGTTTGAAAACGAGACACGACGATTCCTCGGTAGACGATCGAGCGCTCCGAGCGCGGCCGGCCGTCAGCACGACCGCGCCCCGGATCGCCCTGCATGACCGCGGTCAGTTCATCTTGAGGTTGGCCTTCTTGATGACTTCGGCGTATCGGGCCATATCGGTTCTCATCAGTTCGCCGAACTGCTCGGGCGTATTGATGAAGGGATCGGAGCCCAGATCGCGCATTCGTGCGACGAACTCCGGCGCGGCCAGCGCCTTGTTGATCTCTTGCGAGAGCTTGTCCAGGATGGGCTTGGGCATGCCGCCCGGCCCGATCAGGGCAAACCAGCCCTTGGCATTGAAGCTCGGCAAGCCGGCCTCCTTGAACGTCGGTACGTTCGGCACGGTGGGATAGCGCTGGTCGCCGGTAATGGCCAGCGCCTTGACGCGGTCGTTCTTTATCAGGGGCATCAGGTTGACGGCGGCGTTGAGGTACACCTCGATCTCGCCGCCGAGGAAGGCCGTGAGCTGCGGTCCCGAGCCCTTGTAGGGAATCTGCTGCATCTTGATGCCCGCCTCGATCTGGAACAGTTCGATGGCCAGATGCGTCACGCTGCCGCTGCCCGAGGTGCCAAAATTGAGCTGCCCGGGCCGCGCTTTCGCGAACGCGATGAACTGCTTGAGGTTGTTCACCGGGAGCGATTTGTGAACGGACAGTATGTTCTCGCTGCGCCCGAGCGTTGCGATGGGCGTGAAATCCTTGATCGGATCGTAGGGCGCCTTGATCATCTGCGTGACGATGATATGCGTGGTGGTGATCACCATGAGCGTATAGCCGTCGGGGGCCGAGCGCGCAACATGCTCCGAGCCGATCAAGGTATTGCCACCCCCGCGGTTGTCGACCAGCACCTGCCTGCCCCAAGCTTCGTGCAGACGCTGCGCGACCAACTGCGCGTACACGCTGGTGCTGCCGCCCGGCGGATAGGGCGTGACGATGCGTATCGGCTTACTGGGATAGGGCTGCTGTGCGTGCGCCGGAACAAACAGCGCGGCCATCGCACAGGCACATGCCAGTCGAGCAAACAGTCTCGATCGATTCATTGCGGCGCCTCCTCGTTGTGTTCGGTTCTCCGTGCGGGACGGGCCCTTTCGGCTGTTCCCCGCGGCTTGCCTGCCGCCCGCGTCCGGCGTTCGCTCGGTGGAGGCGTCGACCAATCTTGCGAATAGATTCTTTTGTAGTGACTTCCTTGTTTTTGGCGAAGAAGATTATGCAGCAATTTTGGCGTAGGCATTTGGAAAGTGGTGCTCGTGCAGGTAAAGCGCCGAACAACGCCAAGAATTCGCATACCCAGACTCGGTCGTCGTGGGCGTATTGGAAATCTCGTGCCAACGCTTGGCCCTGGTCACGGCGAACGACTTGAGCCGTCCCGCGGTAACATGAGGCAGGGCAGATGGTGTAGTCATCATCATGTCGATTTCGCGACCAAATACAGCACGTAAGACTGCATTGCCGCTCTTGTAGGGAACGTGTCCCATGCCGATGCCCGCGCGATCCTTGATCATCTCGAATCTGAGATGGGCATGATTGCCCGCACTCCCGGACCCAGCCGAGGTAACGGGACGTCATTGCCGCCTATTTTGCGAATTCCCATCGGAGGATTAGATCGGTTCGATTCCGACCCCCGCCACCACAAGACTAGCATGCAATCCCGTAGCTACGGCTGTCCCACAGTCCGAATGCAGCTACCGCGGAGCACAACCCCTCGCGTCAGAGTACTTTGACCCTTCGGAGTTTGCGCATACCTCGGTCGAAGGTCGCGGTGAAGTCACATCCATGCCGAGCATGTTTGGCGACCACAAGGCAGTCGGAAAATCCGCAAGAGCCCGCTTCGAACAGGCTAACGGCATCTAGGACGGCTTCTCGATCCTCGAACGCAAACGCGGTTTCCTCCAGCAGGCTGCGCACCGCGATCAATTGGGCCTCCTTGTCCTGCTCGAAGGCGGACTTCAAGGTCCAGAGCGCTTCCGCCAAGACGACATCCGTAACCAACAAAGACGCGGGCGTGCTGCCGTGCTCGGCAAGCAGCGCGTCGATGCGCCTATTCTGCGCCGGGTCGTCGTTGAGCCATAGGCGCAGAAGGATGTTGGTGTCGATGCCGATCATCGGCTGGCAGACTTGCGGCGCGCGAGTGCTGGGGAATGCTTATCATGCAAGTGCTTCGCGACAGCCGCGTCCATCTGCTCCACCGTCAGTGGGGCACGATGTGGCGACTTCAGCAATCCACGAATGCGCCGAGCATCGGGCTCAACCCGCCGAGCCGTGATGGTGTTGTCTTCGAGGATTCGAAAGTCGAGGATAGTTCCGGCATCGAGACCCAACCGATCCCGAATTTCCTTGGGCAGCGTGACTTGTCCCTTACTGGTGAGTGTGGCGAACACTTGTAGATCCTCGGATGACCATTGAATTCCTTACATTATACCTGCGTAAGGAAAGCGGTGTCTCCGCCCCCAGTTCCGAATGACGCGCCGGCGCATCATGCCCGTTGAGGTGAACATCCGGCGGTTTCGGTAGGCTGCGCGGACCCCGTGTGGCAAAACGGAGTAGCAGACCCGGGAACCCATTCTGATTCACGAAGCCCCCCCCTGCAAAGCCTCGAATATCGGGGCGACTCGGTTCCCCGCCTCCATAACGTCCCCAAAGGGTCGAGGCTGTGTGAAAAAGGGGGTATTTTGTGATATGCGATAAGCATGTTCTGAGTAGAGGGCGTGCCGATGCGTGGCTTTATCGAAGGCCAGAGCCGACCCCAGAGCCTGTTGCTGCCCGAGTGCTTGGAGGATCACATCCATCGGGATAATCCCGTTCGGGTGATCGATGTCTTCGTCGATGAGCTTAACCTCAAGGCGTTGGGTTTTTCAGGCCTTGAGCCCGCCCGCACCGGGCGGCCAGCCTATCATCCGGCGGTGTTGCTCAAGATCTACATCTACGGATACTTGAACCGGATTCAGTCGAGTCGTCGACTTGAGCGCGAGACACATCGCAACTTCGAACTCCTTTGGCTCACCGGCAAGCGCATGCCTGACTTCAAGACCATCGCCGATTTCCGTAAGGACAATGGTGAAGCGATCCGCAAGGTGTG
>JBIKKL010000467.1:0-4224 GCA_044360365.1 Burkholderiales bacterium
GGGCACCGGCTCGTCGCCGAGCAGGCGCGCAGTCGAGGCGCCATCGGTGGCCACCACCACGGCCTTGGCCGGAACGCGCTCGCCGGATTCGAGCGTCACGCCGCCCTCGCTCAGCGCCGTGACACGCGCCTTGGTACGCACAATGGCCGCTGGCAACGCAGCCGCGAGCTGCGCCGGGATCGCACCCATGCCGGCAGCGGGCACAGCCGTGTCGCCGGCCGCGAAAGCTCGAAAACAGAACTCGAATGCGCGACTCGATACCGACAGCGTCTGTTCGAAGAACACGCCGGCGAGGAACGGCTGGAAAAAACGCTCGATGATGGCGTCGCTGAAGCCCCGTTCGCGCAAACAGGCGCCGGCCGTCGTCTCGCGGCGTGCGTAAATCTCATCCACGCTGGCCGCCAGCACCTGCCTGCGCAGCAGCGCCATGCGCCACTTATCGGCAAGCGTGCCCACCGGCGAGAGCAGCGTAGTCAGGGCGGCCAGCGGCTGGCGCCACGGATCGGCGAGCCTGTGAAACCGGCCCTCGAAGCGGATCAGCGCACCGGGAACGAACGCTCGTAGCTCGAGCGCTGGCAAGTCCAGCGCGTTGCGCAACTCGGGATAGGCCGTCTGCAGCACCTGGAAGCCGCGATCGAGGCGGTAACCCTGGTGGACCTCGGTGCGGATCCGCCCGCCCACGGTCTCGTCCGCTTCGAGCGCGCGCACCGACCGCCCCAGGCGGACCAGCTCAAGCGCGCAGTTGAGCCCGGCGAGTCCGGCCCCCACCACGACGACGTCAGTCTCGCCCATTCCTCATCCCGTTCTCAAATCTCGCCAAACTGGCGCCATCCGCGCCGGGAGCCAACAAGCAATTCCCTCTGTGAGCTCCGGCCCGGTTTGGAGGAAGTCAAAACGCTTCTGGACAGAATCGCTACAAGCCGCACTTTTCGCGTCGCTGTGTGGCCAAGTTCGACGGTAGACCACTCATGATGGAATGTTTTTAATCAAGTTGATCGAGAAAAGCCTCTGCCTCAGCGAGTACCTGTGCCTTACGTTCTCGCGACCATCCGGCAAGATTACGATAAGGCATCGCCATCCGCGGGTTATCCGAAAGCTGATCTTTCTGTCGGATCAAAAAGGCCCAGTATAGGTAATTGAAAGGGCATGCCTTTGGCCCGGTCTTCTGCTTCACGTCATAGGTACAGGCGGCGCAAAAATCCGACATCCGGTCGATATAGGCTCCAGAAGCAGCGTAGGGCTTGGAAGCCATCTGCCCGCCATCCGCGAAGACTGCCATGCCGAGCGTGTTGGGCATCTCCACCCACTCAAACGCATCAACATAAACGGCGAGATACCAGCGCTCGATTTGCCGCGGTGCGATGCCAGCCAGCAGTGCGAAGTTGCCCGTCACCATCAGACGCTGAATATGATGAGAATAGGCATGTTTCGCAGTACTGTCGATCGCTTCACGGAGGCACCGCATGTCGGTGGCTCCGGTCCAGTAGAACGCCGGAAGATTGCGGGTCGCATGCAACGCGTTTTTATCTGCATATTCCGGCATCAGCGTCCAGTAGACGCCGCGAACATATTCACGCCAGCCCAAGATCTGACGTACGAAACCCTCCACGGAGTTCAGCGGCGCCCTGCCTGACCTCCACGCAGCTTCCACTGCATGACAAACTTCCAGGGGGGAAAGCAGGCCTAGGTTCAAAGCCGGCGAGAGCAGTGAATGGCACAGGAATGGTGCGCCGGCTTTCATGGCATCCTGATAATCGCCGAAGTTCGGCAGTCCATGTTCGACGAAATCGTCAAGCGCGCAAAGCGCATCAGGCCGTGTCACCGGCCATCCGAATTCTTGAAGATCCCCAAAATGATCGGGAAATCGCTGTTCGACGAGCGCCATCACTGCTCGTGTTGTTTCGTCCGGCGAGAACTGCCGTCGCGCAGGTGGCGTACTCTTTGTCGGAAACCTCTTGCGGTTCGCCACGTCATAGTTCCATTGGCCACCCGCCGGCTGATCGCCTTCCATGAGGAGCCCATGTTCGCGCCGCATCTCGCGATAAAAATGTTCCATCCGCCAGCTGCGGCGCCCGGAAACCCAGGCGGCGAACCTCGCACGACTTGCGAAAAAGCGATGATCGGAACGGATTTCCACCGGCGTGCCAGTGAGGGATTCCCAGCTTTCGGCCATCGCCTGAACGCGCCATTCCGAAGGTTCCGTCACCACAATGCGGCTCGGGCGATGCCGCGCAACGGCTCGTTGTACCTCGGTTGTGAAGCTGCCGGTATTGTCGGGCGCGTCGAGCCTTACATAGTCGACTGTCAGACCGCGTTGGCGAAGCGTCTCCACAAAGTGCCGCATCGCCGCCAGCACCAACACGATCTTCTGCTTGTGATGCCCGACGTAGGTGTTTTCTTCCATCACCTCCATCATCAGGACGACGTCACGGTCGGGATCGAGATGGTCCAGCGCAGACAGATCCAGAGACAGCTGGTCGCCAAGAATAATTCTCAGCACAGTCATGATGGTGGAAGTCCGGTCCCTGACGCAGATCGGGAAGACGCAGCGCGGCAGCGATCCGAGCAATATTTGACATCCGCCCAGTCGCGCACCCATTTCTTGCGCCAGACGAAGGGCCGACGACAAACCACGCAAAGCTTAGCCGGCAGATCAGTTTTGCGACGCATCCGAGCCATTAGATCACCAAGGCACTGGCTGGCTGCGCCAGTCGAAGAACCCCCCGTTAGCGTCCGCCGTGAGTTGATCGACAACAGCAAGCAGATGTCGGGCCGCTGCCTTGGGAGGGTGCACCTCCAAACCGGTCGCGGCGAAGGGAGCAGACAGCGCTGTGGCGACTGTGCCCGGATGCAGGGCGACGCAAATAGCATTTGGCGATCGACGGGCCAACTCAACGGCCGCTGTCCGGACGAGCTGATTGAGAGCCGCTTTGGACGCTCGATAGGAATACCACCCACCCAGCCGATTATCGCCGATGCTCCCCACTCTAGCGGACAGCGTCGCGAAGACGGATTTGCCAGATCGCGGCAAGTGCGGCAGTACATGCTTCATGATCAGCGCCGGCCCGATCGCATTCAGCGAAAAGGCGCGCGAGAGATTGGCTGCATCGAGTTGCCGCCAGCTCTTCTCGGGTTTCTGCTGATCATCATGCAGAAATCCGGTCGCATCAATCACCAGACGAAGCTCGCCCTGATCGGCGGCGAACGCCGCGGCACGTTCGAGACTGGCCTCGTCCAGAAGGTCGATCGATGGAGTAGAGCTTCGACTGAACGAGACTACTTGCTTGAACTTTTCCGCGGCCTTGATGGCATTGACCAATGCCCCTCCGATACCGCCGCCGGCGCCAAAAACGACCGCCACACCGGCTTGGGGAAACGACCAAAGGTCCGCCCCGCCAGCCTTTGCGCCTTCGGGTTCAGACTGCCCCGTCACAAGCGCTTGGCTCCGCCGAGGGCGGCCTGAAATCGCAGCGCTCGCCCAAAAAGACGAGAGATAAACGGTCGGACCGGAAGAAAAATCCTGTAGCCCCACTCCAGGGCAATCAGGGCGCCCGGTAGGGCTGCGGCGCGCGCTGCCCAGCGCCATCTGGGCAAACGAGTCCAAACATCGACGAATGCAGCCGCACCGGAAAGAAGACGCCCATCGCTCGCGCGAACATGGAAGCGCTTCATCGCACGCTCTTTGGTAATCCCTTCCGGAGCTACAGCGCCGGATTCAGAGATGTCGACAAAACAAAGAGCGTGGTCTTCATCCTCGCGCCGGTAATATCCGATCTCTGCCCGACACAGGGAACACGATCCGTCAAAATACACTATCGATTTTGGTAGCTCTGAATCCACGCTGATCTCCCAAAAGTCCAATGGATCAGTTGATCAGCACCGGCGTTTTACGAATGTACGTCTGATCCCCAATCTGTCGAACGAGGAAATCGGCTAGATCCGCACGCGAGATGATCCCGTTGCGCCACTGAGAGGGTTCAGAAAGAATCCGGTAGCGGCTGGTCGGCGGTCCACTGGTCAGAACTCCAGGCCTCGCGATGGTCCAATCGAGTTCACTTTCCATGATCAGTTTCTCTTGCAAACTCTTATCGTCATAAGCGCGGCCGAAGATGATCTGGAAAGGCAAGTGCTGAAGGCAGTTGATGAGGTCCATCGGCGCGACCTTTCAAATAACCGACCCCTCGCGCTGGATGGCAACCCAGGCGATTATTTTCTTGCCTACCT
>JBIKKL010000741.1:0-2699 GCA_044360365.1 Burkholderiales bacterium
GCCCGTGCTGACCTTCGCGGACTTCGGCATCTACGCCGACGGTCGGGTGTTCGCCGCGAGTGCCGTGCTCGATATTCCCCAGGGCTATGCGCAAGCCATCGGGATCGCGGGATTGATCCCTGCCGAGATCACCGCGATCGATGTGACGTTCTCCGATCCGAACGATCTGCAGGCCGGTGCAACGATCACGGTGCAGGGGAACGTCGATATCACCGCTCTCGACGACGCACTGCCCTTCACGCCCATCGTTCAGATCGGCGGGGGCGACAACGGCGAGTTCAGTGGCACCGTGGAGATTCGCGAGGGACGGATCGCCCCGGTCGACATCGGGCCGATCACCCTCGGCATCGCCGGGGTGGAAGTGACGGACCCATTCGGCAACGAGATCGTCTTCGGCGGCGAACTGACGCTGAACGGCTACGCGAACGGCATGTTCGATGGTGCGATCCACGGCGTCTTCTCAATCATCGGGGGCGACCCGGGCGTTTCGCTCGCGAGCGAGCTCGTCGTCGATGGCTTCCTTACGCCGACGGATGACGGCGCAGCCTTCGAGGTGACCGGTTTGCTCCGGTTGATTCTCGATGGCGACGCGGGACAGGTCGCCGGTGAGGCGGAACTAGCGTTCGGTCTTGCATTCGATACGACGTTGATCGCGGGCGCGCTCCTCGTCCACGACTACTCGGTCACGCTCGACAGCGCAACCGTCACCGACGTGACGATCGATCTGTCGCCCGGCATCGTCATTGCCTTCGACGAGCTGCGGTTCGTCGCCGCCCCCGACGCGGGGGAACCCATTGCGGAACTGCTGAACGGCTCGATCTCGTTCACGAGTTTCCCGAACCTGCAGGGCGCAACCATCGCGCGTGCAAGCGTCTTCTCGGACCGCATCGAGATCGACGATGCCGCGATCGGGCTTTCCGGTACCATCGGTACGAACCCGGTCATCGTCTCCTTCGAGGATCTGCGGCTCGCGCTCGATCTGACGATCGATTTCGAGGGCACCGTCGGCGCGATGCGGGATTTCTCGTTGCGCTCGGGCACGGTGACCTTGAGCGCGCTGCAGGCGGCATTGTTCCCTGCTTCGGACAGCACGATCACGGCAGCCATCAATGCGCAGGGCGTGCCGGGCGAAGGTTTCGTCGGCGTGCTCGACCTTGCGACCGGCACGATAGACGCCACGGTCGGCAAGTTCGATCTCTCGCTCGGGTCGCTGCTCGAACTGAGCGCACAGGCTCTGCAGCTGCACTTTTCGCCGCAGAGCGTGCTCGACGATCCGCAGGCGGATCCGGCGCCGTTTATCTCGGGCCCGAACGTGAGCACGCTGCGCTTGCCGTCCTTCGTGGACAGCGTGGGGCAGCCGTTGTCCTTCAATCTCACGGACTTCATGCTCTCCCGCGATGGCGTGTCGTTCGGCAGTGCGACGCTGAACCCGGTGACGCTCGCGTTCGATGACGTCGCCTCGCTCACGGGCATCACCGCCACCGTCAACGGCTTGAGCTTCGAGCGCAACACGACGACGGGGGACTTCGTTCTCGATACCGGCAACATCGTCGTCAGTGCCGAGCGTGCAGTATTGTTCCCCGATGCCGAGGGACAGGGCATCCTCGTCGCGGAAACGTTCGAGGGCGCACCCGGGATGCGTGCAACCTTCAATGGCAGTTCGTTCGTGATCGATGCCGGCAGGATCGTGGCGAACGTCGGCGACCTCTTCACCTTCACGGCCGAGCATCCGACGCTTGCGCTCGGGCCCGGTGCGAGCGGGCCGATCTTCCATGCGGCCACCCTCATCGCCGAAGTGCCGGCGATCCAGGGCCTGGAGGCGCGGCTCTTCGATGTTCAGCTCGACCGGAACGGTCAGTTCGCGCTGAGCCGCGTCGAAGTCATCACCGAAGGCATCGCCGAGACGCTCGGCATCGCCGACTTCCTGCCGTTCGACCTCGATGCCGTGACGCTCGACTTCCACGGCGACACGGATGGCGACGGCATTCGGGACGACGACGAAGCGTGGTCGCTGAGCGAGTTCGATCTCACCGTGACCGGGCATTTCAACTTCGATCTGCTCGATGGCTTGCCGTTCACGCCGATCCTCAGCATCGGCGCAGGTACGTTCGACGACGCGGCGGATGCCTTCAGCTTCACCGTCGTTCTGGAAGACGGGCGTCTGCGGCCCAAGGACATCGGGCCGATCACGATCGGTTTCGACGATCTCGCGCTCGGCCCCGTGACGCTGGAAGGTTCGATTACCCTGGGCGGCTATCAGGGGGGTGTCTTCCAGTCGACGTTCGGCGGCCATCTTGCGATTGCCGCCGGATTCGACGATATCGAAGGCGACGCGTCGATCGATATCACCGGATGGGTCGAGGTCGATGCGCCCACGGCGCAACAGCAGGCCGCCGGTGTGGAGGCGGTTGCGCGGCTACTCGTCGACGGCGAGTTCGGATTGGGCTTCCGTTTCGGCGACGTGATCGAAGTGGACGGGGCGACACTTGCGTTCAGTCTCGCCGCAAGCGCGCGGATCGGTCGGACTGTGGATGCCTTCGATGTGTCTCTGGACGATCTCGCGTTTGCAGGCGCAGGCGTCGAGCGCATTCGTGTGTCGTTCGGCGAGCTGATGACGCTGCAGTCGACGGGCGTGTATCTCGATTTCAATCCGGGGCCGAACAATCCGCTGCTCACCGTCGAATCGCTCAGCGTGTTGC
>JBIKKL010000047.1:0-14652 GCA_044360365.1 Burkholderiales bacterium
AGATAGATCGCGGCCCAGATCCATACATCGATGATCACTGCGAAGAACATGAACAGCACGAACAGCACGATGATCAGCGTCGCGTGCCGATGCGTGAACTTGCGCTCATGGGTTCGTAGATTCTCGATGCCGCGCAGGCCCGCCAGCATGAACGCCGCCTGAATGATGACCGTCAGGCCGACCAGACCGGCACCGAGCACGATCTGGTGGAGCAGGGAAGCGTCGATCTGCATCGAGCGGTAGGAGATTTCGCGGGGAATCAGCAGACGAGAAGGATCTTCCCGACGTGTCCGGCGCTTTCCATCATGGCATGCGCCTGGGCGGCTTCCGCGAGCGGGAACGACTTGTTCGTCACCGGGCGTATCTTGCCGGCTTCGATGAGCGGCCACACTTGCGCGCGCAGCTCGCTGGCGATTCGGTGCTTGAAAGCAGTGGGGCGCGTGCGCAGCGTCGATCCGGTGTAGATCAGCCGCTTCAGCATCACGGGCATCAGGTTGATTTCGACTTTCGAGCCGAGTGCGAACGCGAGCTGGATGATGCGCGCGTCGTGGCTTGCCGCCTTGATGTTCTTCTCGATGTTCGGGCCGCCGACGATGTCCAGGATGACATTGGCGCCGCCCGCCTGACGCACGACTTCAACGAAGTCTTCCTGCTTGTAGTCGATCGCGCGATCGGCCCCGAGATCGCGGCAGATCTGCACGCGGGATTCCGGGCTATCGGTCGCGATCACCTTGGCGCCGAACGCCTTGCCCAACTGGATGCACGTGGTCCCGATGCCGCCTGCGCCACCATGCACGAGAAACGTCTCTCCGGCCTTCAGCTGCGCACCGATGAACACGTTGCTCCAGACGGTGAAGAAGGTTTCCGGCAGGCCGGCGGCATCGACGATCGAGACGCCCTTGGGGATCGGCAGGCATTGCGCTGCGTCGGCGACGCAATACTCGGCGTAGCCGCCGCCGTTGGTGAGGCCGGCGAGTGTGTCGCCGATCTTCCAGGCGGTCACGCCTTCGCCGAGGGCAACCACTTCACCGGAGATCTCCAGCCCGGGCAGATCGGAGGCGCCCGGCGGCGCAGGATAAAGGCCTTTGCGCTGCATGATGTCCGGACCATTGACGCCGGCGGCAACGACCTTGACCAGCACCTCGCCCTTGGCCGGGGCCGGTACCGGACGCTCGCAGGGCTTGAGCACCTCCGGCGCTCCGGGGGTGCTGATCTCGACGGCTTTCATGGTCTGGGGCAGTGTCATGTCGTGTCTCTTGCTCGTGGCCTGGGATGGTTTGTCGAATGCGATGCGATTCAGGGCAGGTCGTAGCGCACTTCGATCGCGGCGCTGGCGATCACCGCCTCGTCGTGACCGTCTTCTTCGGGGATGTCCAGCCCGCCCTTGACGACCTTGACCGCTACCTGACCACGGGGAAGGCTCTTGCGTACGGCTTCGGCGTCGACCTTCTCGGGTTTCTGAACGCCGATCGTGACGTCGACCTTCATCTTGCTCGAATCGAGGCCGAGCGATTTGATGAAGGCGAGGGAAGAGTGATGCAGGGCATCCTGAACTGCACGCAGTGCGGCCTTGGTGTAGTCGCTGCCGTGCAGATCGTTGCCGGTGCCCATCTCGAGAATGATGCGTTTCAGTGCCATGGTTGCCTTCCCCTTAGACGTCGAGACGGACGATGGCCGCAGCGCTTGCCATCACGGTCGACCCGGTACCGGAGTCGTTCATGATTTCGAGACCGCCTTCGACGACCTTTACCGTGCCGGTGCCGTGCGGCAGGACGGCGAGCACGGCAGCCTTGTCGACCTGATCCGGCTTCGGAACACCGATCAGCACTTCGACCTTCATTGCATCGGTGTCCTGGCCGATCGCGTTGGCGATCTGCAGCGAGTTGTGCCAGAGCGCATCGCGCAGTGCGCGCACGGCGGCCTTGGTGTAATCGGTACCGCGGATGTCGGTGCCCATGCCGATCTCCAGCACCATGCGCTTCATGGTCATGCCTCGCCCTCCCGGTGAATGTGTGTGAAGTGTCCTGAGACAAAAAATCGCTGAACAAGCGCGCTGAGATTCGACGCAATACTGTGTCGTCTCCGGCTCAGGACGCAAGCCGAATGATGCCACAGCGCACGCGCCGAGTCCGCCGCAGGAACGGCTGCTCGCCGCTGCGTGCGTAGGTCAGGCGTGCGAGGGTGCCAGGGTGAAGCGCCGCTTTGCGCCCGGTCTGGCCTGGTAGATGAGGTACAGCACGATGAGCACGTTGAGCAGATTCCACAGCGTACCGTTGATGAACGCCGCGCGGTACGAACCGGTAAAGTCGAAAATGGCGCCCGACATCCACCCGCCGAGCGCCATGCCGTAAAGGGTGCACATCAGAACCGTACCGACCCGCGTGCCTGCTTCCCGCGGCGGAAAGTTCTCGCGCACGATGAGGGCGTAACTCGGCACGATGCCGCCCTGGAACAGCCCGAAGAGGGCAGAGATGACATAAAGCGATGCCATGCCGTCGCTGAAGAGAAACAGGATCAGTGCGACCCCTTGGAGCACGGAGCCGAGGAGCAGCGTACGCAGGCCGCCGATGCGATCGGCGATCCAGCCCGAGACGAGACGGCTGACGATGCCCATGGCCAGCATGAGCGACAACATCTCTGCACCGCGCGCCGCGCCGAATCCGAGATCCCCGCAGTAGGCGACGATGTGCACCTGAGGCATCGACATCGCGACACAGCAACTCACGCCGGCGATGCACAGCAGCAGTTGCAGCGTGGCGGGCGATATCCCCTGGGGACGAAGCACGTGAGCTGCACGCGGTTCGTCGCTCGTCGCGGTGCCGGGACCCGGCAGAATATCCGGAGGTCGACGTCGCAGCATCCAGGTCAGCGGAATCATGGTGACCAGGCAGAAGAGTCCCATGCCGATGTACGTGCTGCGCCAGCCATGGGCTTCGATGAATCGCTGCAGCACGGGCGACCAGACAGCCCCTGCGAGGTAGTTGCCGGTCATGACCACGGCGACGGCGATGCCGCGGCGTCGGGCGAACCAACGGGACGTGTCGGCGACGAGCGGTGCAAAACTCGCCGAGGTGCCGAGAAGCCCGATGAGGATGCCCTGTGCGAGACAGAACTGCCACAGATTCGCTGAAGAGCCTGCGGCGAAGTAGCCCAGTGCGAGGAAGGCCGCCCCCATGCGGGATGAAAGCGCGACGCCGCGACGGTCCGCGAGACGACCCATCAGGACGCCGCCCAGGCCGAAGCCGATCATCGAGAGCGTGTAGGCGAGCGAGGCTTCTCCGCGCGATGCTCCGAACTCGGACTGCAGGTGCGGCAGCACGATGGAGACGGTATACATCCCCGAGCCGCCGATCATCATGAGGGCGAGACTGGCCCAGAGACGTCCCCACGCGTAAGACGATTCGATGTCGCTCCTGGGCGCAGGGGCTGGCGATGGGGAAGCGGAAGTCATCGGGTCAGTACCGGTTCATGCTTGCCATACCCCATAGCCCTGTTCGCGCAGTCCGATGGCGAGTTCCACTTCCATGTCGCGGGCCGCTTCATAGGGCATCGGGTTCGCGTAAGCGTACAGGCGCGGAAGCAGACGCAGACCGTAGCGCTGCACCAGGGGGTTGGCCTGGATGCCCGCCTTGTGGCGGGCGAATCGGGCTTCGGGTGTGAGCCCCGTCATGCCGACGTAGACGCAGGGCTTGAGCATGTCGCGATCCGGATTGGCCCGCCGGAAGCGGGCCAGATTCAGCACCGCCGGATCGAGTTCCACGACGTACACGTGATGGCGATGCCGGGGTGCTCTGGGTGCCTTCGTCCTGGCTGCCATGCGAGGCAGGCGAGACGCGGCGCGACTACTCTCGCATGGCGCGGGCGCGCTTTGCAGCAGCCCGTTCCCAGCAGCGATTGAGCCAACCCGTCATGTTGGGCCACTTGCCGGTATCGACGGACAGCGCGCGGTAGAGGGCCGAGGCGACGTTCAGATCAGCGAGCGAGAACTCGGATCCGACCAGGTACTGGGACTTCGCCAGAGCAGCGTCGAGCACGTCGAACGCCGGCACGCACTCCGCCCATGCGGCGGCTGCCACTTCCGGCTTGCGCTCGGCGGCGGGGAGGGCGCTGGTGTTGTTGACGTAGTTGACGATCTGCCGATCGAGACGATCGGTCTCCCACAGCATCCACTGCAGGGTGAGTGCTTCGGCCTTCGGATCGGTCGGGAAGAGCTTGCTGCCGTGCTTCTTCGCAAGATAGAAGTTGATCGCCATCGACTCGGAGAGGACCAGGCCGTCGTCGTCGATGACCGGCACGCGCGAGTTCGGATTCAGGGCGAGGAATTCAGGCGTCTTGGTTTCCGCCGAGCGGGGCAGATAGTCCTTGTGCTCGTAGGGAATGCCGAGTTCGAACAACATCCACAGGTTGCGCAGACCGCGGGAGCGGGCCGATCCGTAAAGCTTCAACATGAGTACCTCCTGAATGCGGGTGGGATCGTGACTTTACATGGCGGACGGGGCGGGAGCTAGTGTCGGTTCATTGCCAGCTGTCGGGGCGGGCGCCTCGCTCGCGCGCGAAAAGTGAATCGTGAAGTTGCCCAAACCGCGCGAGGGACAGCGCCTTTCGCTTTTTACCCTTCGCCTTGCAGCTCCGGACACCCAGGCTGCCCCGCCTTCTCCACGATGAAATGATCCGCGCTTCGCGCGCATCATTTCATCTCGATAAACTCCAGCTGCACCCCATCCGGCCCTTCGAAGAAGCAGACCCGACGTCCGCCCGAGACGACCGTCTCCTCGAGGATGTGGATGCCCTTGTCCTTGAGCTTGGCGATCAGGTTGTCGAGTTCGTCCGTGTCGATCGCGATGTGCTCCATGCCGTAGATCTGCTTGCGCTTTTGCTGCGTGAGGAATTTGCTCACGTTGAGGGACAAGCCGTGCAGATCGAGGCGGAAGCTGTCGTTTCGCTGGCTCGTGATCGTCGCGCCGAGATTTTCGACATAGAACTTTGCGGTGGCTTCCGGGTTCTCGGTCTTCAGATGCAGGTGGTTCATCTTGAACGTCATGGCTGCGACTCCTCCGGGTGGGTCAAAGGTTGAATGCGCGTGCGAGCAGTTCGTAAGAGCGGTGGCGGGGTTCGGGATCGTAGGTCCACGTGACGACGACCAGTTCGTCCAGCGCAAGGCTCGTCGCCAGGGCATCGAGCTTTGCGGCAACCTGATCCGCCGTGCCGACGCAAGCCTTGCTGCGGAAGCGCTCCAGAGCCATCTTCTCGATGTGCGTGTAGTCGTAGCGCTCCAAAGACTCGGGCGACTGCAGTGCGCGCCGCAGTCCGCGTTCGCGCTCCACGCGGGAATGCTGCCGCGTTCGGGCGAGACGCCAGGCTTCCTCCTCCGTATCGGCTGCCAGGGCCCAGACGCAAATGGTCGCCTGCGGTTCGGGATGGCGCTCGCTCGGCTTGTAGTTCGATCGATAGATGTCCAGGGCTTGCTCCACGCCCTGGCCGTCGGTGAAGAAATAGGCGAAGGCATAAGGCAGTCCGAAATGCGCCGCGAGATGCGCACCGTAATCGGAGCTGCCGAGGATCCACATCTCGGGCGTGGTCGGACCGCGCGGGTTCGCCTTCAGGGGCGCGAAGGGGTGCCCGGGCTGCAGCGGCTGATCCGCCAGCCAGGCTCGCAATTCGAACACTTGGCGGGGGAAATCGTCCGCCGCGTTTGGATTCGGATTGAGCGCATAGGATGTCAACTGATCCGTACCGGGGGCTCGCCCCAGGCCGACGTCGATGCGCCCTGGCGCAATCGCTTCCAGCACACGAAACTGTTCGGCTACCTTGAACGCGGCATAGTGCGGCAACATCACGCCTGCGCTGCCGATGCGAATGCGCTCCGTCGTCGCCGCAATGGCGGACATCAGAATTTCGGGGGCCGTGCCAACGATGCTGTCGCTGCAATGATGTTCGGAGACCCAGTAGCGGTGATAGCCGAGGCGATCGCAGTGCCGGGCGAGCGCGAGACTTTCGCGAATCGCGACATCCTGAGTGCGGCCCTCGGAGGCGGTGGACTGATCGAGTACGGAAAGCTTCATGAGGCAACCGATGTGACGGGGACTGCGGACGATAGCATGGCGTGTGCCTTGCCGTATCGGCAACGGGTCTGCCGCGCCGGGGTGATCAGGCGGCGACGGACGACGATGACGCCGCCGCCGGCACGGCGGGTGTACCGCACGTGAGTGTCGTTCGGCGCAAGTCGCGCGGATAGATCGCGTCGGGAAAAGGTCGGGCCCGATGCATGGTCGACTGGTTGTCCCACATGACCAGATCGCCCACCCGCCAGATGTGTCGATACACGAATTCGCGTTGCGTGGCGTGCTCGGTCAATTCGCGCAGGAGCAGCATGGCTTCCGGCGTGGGCCAGCCGATGATGCGTCCGGCGTGCGACGACAGAAACAGGGACCGTCGAGCGCTTCTCGGATGCACGCGAACCAGTGGCTGATGCACGGGCTCGAAGTCGTGCTCCTCCTTCTCGGTGAAGCGGAATCCCAGAGCGCCCTTGGAGAAGATGCGGCTGTGTTCGGCGACGAGTCCCTCGACGCGCCGCTTCGTGCCTGCATCGAGCATGTCGTAGGCCGCCCGCATGTCGGCGAACTCCGTATTGCCCCCTTCAGGCGGAATCACGTGCGCGCACAGCGCCGAATACATCGCGGGAATCTGCTTGTAGCTGCTGTCGCTGTGCCAGAGCTGATTGCCCAGGCCGAAGAGCCGCTTGCGGTCCTCGCGTTCGAGGATGCGATTCCCGGGGCCGAGGTTGGAGATGTCCGACAGCTGCTCGCTTTCGAGGCGCATGCCCTCTTGCGCACGAATGGTGGTGTACGGACCTTCGAGTTCCCCGAGGCTGCGCGTGAAGGCGAGTTGCTGTTGTGTCGTCAGCGGCGCATTGCGTCGAAACACGAGGACCGCGTACTGGTCCATGCCGGTGTGGATCGCCTCTGCCGTTCGTGCGTCGATGGGACTTCCGATGTCGACGCCGATGCACTCGGCCGCGAACACCGGATGGAGCGGATTGAAAGCAATGGCCATGGGTGCCTCCTGTATCGGACCCGCTCGATGCTCGCCTCGCGTTCGAACGTCTAGTGAAACGCGGGCATGACCTCGCGGGAGAACAATTCCATCGAGCGCAGGACGCGGGCCTGATCCATGTCGCCGATCCAGAAGCTGCAATTGAAATGCGTGATGCCGACGACATCCTGGATGCGCCTGATCTGGCGGATCACGGTGTCGGGTGTGCCGATGACGAGATGGCGCTCGATGAGATCGTCGATGCTGGGCTCGTTCGGCACGGGTACCGGCACTGCGGAACCATTCACCACCTGCTCGTACCCGTTGCGCAGGCTGAGCGTCACGCGCATGTTCCATCGCGCCTGCTCGGCGGCTTCGCGCGCATCCGCATCGCTCTTGGTCACGTACACGGCGCGCTGTACGCCTATGTTGGGCGCCGTCTTGGGTTGAACCTGATCCACGACGCGCTTCATGATGTTGCCGAACTCGCCGAGCATTTCCACCGGCATGCCGTAGCCGCCGGTGAGCACGTTGAAGCCGCGGCGCACGGTCGCCTCGATGGCGTAAGGGCTCTGCGCAACGACCCAGATCGGTGGATGCGGGCTCTGGATCGGTTGTGGGTAGACAGTCGTCTCGGGCAGGTCGAAGAACTTGCCCTTGTAGGTGAAGGGCTTGCCCTTGAAGGCAAGCATGATGATGTCGATCGATTCGTCCCAGCGGGCGCGTGCCGGATCGAGCTCGAGGCCGAAGCGTGCGAACTCGTAATGCTGGTAGCCTCGACCGAAGCCGATGTCTGCGCGACCGTTGCTCAGCAGATCGAGCGTCGCAACTTCTTCGGCAACGACGAGCGGATTGTGCAGCGGTACGACGATGACCGCGGTACCCACGCGCAGCTTGGTCGTCTTCGCGGCAATATACGTTGCGAGCTGCGCGGGGCGCGAGAGGTAGCCGTAGGTGGAGAAGTGATGCTCGCCCAGCCAGGCATTGCGAAAGCCGAGCGATTCGGCCGCTTGCGCGAGTTCGACGCCGCGATCGAAGATCTCCTTCGACGGGCGCGCAGACGGGGACTGCATCAGCAAGAACGTTCCGATATCCATGCTCATCCTCTCCGGGTCGATGCGTGCGATCATAGCGCGGCAGCGTCGGGCAGGGCGTTTGGAATATCACATGGTGGTCGGCTTCGTTCATGTTTTGTTGCTGCGACGCAATGAGCCCTGACGTTCATTGTCGTGCCTGCGATGAGGGCTCGATCATGGGCTCGCGGTCGAATCCCGATCCCATGACCAAGCCTCCCCGGTTATCCTCTGCCTGTCGTCACAAGGCAGGCATGAGGGAGACATAGCGATGCAGAAGTGGACCGGAGTGCTCGTCGCGTTCGCGGCGAGTGGCTGTTTCGCGCAGCCGGTGAATTTTCCGACGAAGCCGATGCGCTGGGTCATTCCGTTCGCGGCCGGCGGCGGCACGGACGTCGTCGCACGGCCGATCGCCCTGAAGTTCGGGGAGCGGATGGGGCATGCCGTGATCTACGAAAATCGCGGCGGCGCGGGTGGGGTCATCGCGGGGGAGATCGTTGCCCGTGCTGCGCCGGACGGCTACACGATGCTGGTGGCGGCAGTCGCGGTCATGACCGTCAACGTCTCATTGATGAAGATGCCGTTCGATCCGGTGAAGGATTTCGTCCCCGTGACGAAGCTCGCGAATGTGCCGAACCTGCTCGCGGCACGCGCGTCGTTGCCGGCGAAGAGCGTTCCGGAACTGATCTCGTACGCGAAGGCGAATCCCGGCAAGCTCCTTTGGGCGCTGTCGGGCGTCGGTTCGGGCGGGCACCTCGCCATGGAGATGTTCAAGATGTCGACGGGCATCGAAGTCGTCCGCGTCTTCTACAAGGGGGCGGGGCCGGCGGCGGTTGCGCTGCTGGGCAACGAAGCGGACGTGCTGTTCGCCAATCCGGGCGTGTTCATGCCGCACATCAAGAGCGGAAAGTTGAACGTGCTGGCCGTGGCCTCGAGGCAGCGAATCCCGGTCCTTCCGAACTCGCCGACGTTCATCGAGGCGGGACACGCAGACTTCGAATCCGGCTCATGGTATGGACTTGCAGCCCCTGCGGGGACGCCGATGGCGATCGTCAGGAAGGTCCAGCAGGAAGCGGCGGCGGTGCTCAAGGATCCCGATATCGTCAAGCGTCTCGCTGCAGATGGCGCCGAAGGGGTGGGGAGCACGCCTGAGGCATTCGGCAAGGAGATCCGGGACGACATCGTGCGCTGGGCGAAGGTGATCAAGGTGGCCGGCATCAAGCTTCAAAACTGACCGCGTGGAGCGGGCCACGGCGATGTGCGCGGATCGCCGACAGGCCCGGAATTCGTCTTTTCCGCCGGACGCTCATCCTACGTGATACCCGCAACGCTCTACTCGATCGGTCACGGCAGCCGGTCGTCGGATGGTTTCCTGACGCTGTTGCGTCGGCATGGCATCGAATGGCTCGTGGACGTTCGCGCGTATCCGCGCTCCAAGCGCCATCCGCAGTTCTCCGGCATTGCCCTGGAGGGGTTGTTTTCCGTCCACGGCATCCGCTACGTCTGGGAGGGCGAGGCGCTCGGTGGTATGCGGCGTCCGCAGGGTGCTTCACCCCACATCGGCTTGCCGGATGCGGCATTCAGGGGTTTCGCCGATCACATGGGCACACCCGGCTTCGGCGCAGCACTCGATCGTCTGGTCGCTCTGGGGCAGACGCGCCGGGTCGGCTTCATGTGTGCCGAGACGATGCCGCAGCATTGTCACCGCGGCTTCATCGCCGATGCGCTCGTCCAGGGAGGCACGCAGGTCTGGCATCTCGTCGGTCCCGACGATGTTCGCCCGCACACACTGAATCCCGCAGCACGGGTGCATGACGGCGCTCTGATCTACGACCTCGGTCAGCAGCTCGCCCTTCGCTTCTAACCCTGGGTTGCAACCTTGACTCCAACCCTGGGTTACGACCCTGGGTTGGAGTCCTTGGCGGTGGATTTGGCGCCGATGCGGGCGGCGGCAAGGAGCAGGAGACCGTTGCTCCAGAAGACGGCCATCAGCCCCAGCATGCTGCCGAGGTAGCCGAAGAGCAACGGCACGCCGATCTGGATGACTTTGTTGAGCGACATGCGCAGTCCCAGGGCCTCGCCGGTGCGTCCCTGGGGTGACGAGGCGTAAATCAGGATCATCGACAGCGGATTGCCGCAGCCCAGCGACAACCCGAGCAGAAACGAGATGCCTGCAAGGATCCACGGTTGCTCGAAGAGTGGGAACAGGAAGTAGATGGCGCCCGAAGCGAGCAGGCAATAGTTCATGAGCTGGGCTTCCGTAGCCAGCTTGAGCAGTTTCGGCATGACGAGGCGCACGACGAATGCGGCCGCGGAGTGGGCGCCGATGATGATGCCGATCATCGATGCGGACAATCCGATCGAGTGCCCGTAGATCGGAATGTAGAAGTTGAGCAGGTCTGCCGCAGCGAACACCATTGCACCGCCCATGAGCGCCGTTCGCAGCTGCGGGATGCGCGCGAGGTCCGACAGGCGGGCATCTGCGTCCTTCTCCTTTTTTTTCTTCGGCGCACCGGGCACGTGCTTGCGGAAGACGCCCAGCGTGAGCAGCGGCAGGAACGCAAGTCCCCCCAGGAGCAGGTAGCTGTTCTCATGGCCCGTGTGATCGATGGCGACGCCGACGATCACCGGCCCAAGCAGGCCGGCGATTGCCTGCCCCAGACTGAACGTCGTCAGATTGGCCGTGCGCTTCTCCGGACCACCCACGGATGCCGCGAGATTCTGCAGCGACACCATGAAGAAGATGAAGGTCGTCCCGGTCAGGAAACGCGAGACGTAAAGGCCGGTCAGTGTCGGGAAGAAGTAGGGCGTGAGCAATGCGATCGTGCCGCCGATCGAGCCGAGGACCATCGGCACACGGAAGCCGAAGCGATCAGATGCCTGTCCGGCCGTGACACCGAGGAGCAGCTGCATCAGCGAAGAGATCGCGATCAGCAGTCCGATCTCGAACGCGCTCGCACCGAGCTTGATGGCGAAAAGCGAAAGCAGTACCCGGCTGCCCCGCAGACTCATCCCGTTGATGAGGTTGAGTGCGGTGATGAGGTAGATCGACATCGATGCTCGGTGTGTCGGCAGGCCGGTTTTTGTGTGTACGACTCGCCGGTACTCCTCCTGCGCTCACGCGCGACCGGCACTGCGACGCCTCGCGGACACCGGGCGGTGTCGGCGGGGCGTCGATCTTGGATTCTACCGTTCCCGCGGCGGGGACGGGTTGAACGCCTGCAGCGGCTCAGTGGAGCTTTTGTTTCGGCCGATCCAGCTTCGGCGTGCGCTTGCGGTCTGCCGGATCGTTCCAGCCCTTGAAGTTGGGCGGCCGCTTCTCTGCGAAGGCCTTGCGGGATTCCATCAGGTCTTCCTTGCAGCCGTGATCCTTGAGCTTGTGCGCCAGCTCCACCAGTTCGTCCGGAACGCGTGCCCGCATCGCGCGCATCATCGCCAGCGTGTTGATCCGCGATGCCGGCGGCAGGCTCAGCAGATGGTTCGCCATCTCCTTCGCGGCGGGCAGGAGACCGTCGGCGTCGGTGAGACGGTTGATCCAGCCCAGTTCGTAGAGGCGTTCTGCCGTGAACCGGAATGCGAAGGCCATCTCGGTCGCGATCGTGTGCGAAATGTTGCCGCAGTGTCCGTGGTAGTACCCGCCGAGGAGCCAACGCTTCGCTTCCGACGATTCGAACACGGCGCCGCGTACGGCGACGCGAAGATCCGCACGTTCGGCAAGCATGAATCCGCCACCCATCGCAAAGCCGTTGATGGCGGCGATGACGGGCTTGTCCAGCGTACCTTCGTTATAGGGATTCGGCCGGCTCGGCTGGGGACCGGAGGCGCTGCCCGGCGCGCCGCGCACGAGGGATTCCTTCATGTCCTCGCCCGCACAGAACCCTCGGCCGGTGCCGGTGAGTATGGCCACTTCGAGATCGCGGCTTTCGTCGAACTCGGAGAAGGCCAGGGCCATCTGCTCGCGCAACTCCGTGCTCAGTGCGTTGAGCCGGTCCGGCCGGTTGAGACGGATCACCATGATGCCGCCGTCGCGCTCGATTTCCACTACGCTCATCGTCATTCCTCCTCGTCGGGACAGGTATCGTGAGGGAACGTATAACGGGAATCGATCCGGGCCGCAACGATTTCCCGCGCGCTCTGTTTTCCGTATCGGGAATTGGGGTAGCATCGGCTCGCTTGCGAGCGGGTACGGCGTTCGAACGCCGTGCGGTCGTCGAACATTCAACAGGGGGATTAGAGTCATGCCCTATGCAGTGCGCATCCACGAACACGGCGGAGCAGAAAACCTGAAATGGGAAGAGGTGGAAGTCGGCTCGCCGGGCCCCGGCGAAGTCCGCGTCCGAAACACCGCGATCGGCCTCAACTTCATCGATACCTACCAGCGCAGCGGTCTCTATCCGATGCCGATGCCCTTCACGCTCGGCTCCGAGGGCGCGGGCGTGGTCGAAGCGGTCGGCAAACGGGTCAAGACCCTGAAAGTCGGCGACCGCGTCGCCTATGCCGGTCCGGCGGGAGCTTATGCGGAAATCGTGATGCGCCCGGCCGACCGCCTGGTGAAGATTCCCGCCGGGGTCGACGACAAGACCGCCGCGGCCATGATGCTCAAGGGCCTCACGACCCAGTATCTCCTGCGTCGCACGTATCGCGTCAAGGCCGGCGATACGATCCTCATGCACGCGGCTGCCGGGGGCGTCGGCCTCATCCTGTGTCAGTGGGCCAAAGCACTGGGCGCCACGGTCATTGGTACGGTGGGCAGCGAAGAGAAAGTGGCCTTGGCGAAGAAGGCCGGCTGCAAGCATGTCATCGTGCTCGGCAAGGAGAACTTCGTCGAGCGCGTGAAGACGATCACCAAGGGCAAGGGCGTGCCGGTCGTCTACGACGGCATCGGCAAGGACACTTTCATGGGGTCGCTCGACTGCCTGAGTCCGCTCGGCATGATGGTGAGCTTCGGCAATGCTTCAGGGGCCGTGCCTCCGGTGAGCATCGGTATCCTCGCGCAGAAGGGTTCGCTGTTCCTGACTCGGCCAACGCTCGGCACGTACACCGCAACGGCGGAAGATCTGACCAAGGCGGCGCGCGAGCTTTTCTCTGTCGTGAAGAGCGGCAAGGTCAGGATCAACATCAATCAGACCTATCCGCTGAAGGAAGCGGCGCAGGCGCATCGCGATCTCGAAGGACGCAAGACGACCGGCTCGACGGTGCTGCTACCGTAAACAAGCCTCGACGGATCCGCAGCAAATCGGGGCGCCGCGAGCGCCCCGATTGCGTTGCCGGGTTCGATGCCGCGCCTCAAACGAGGGTAGGGTGCAGATCCTTCCAGGGCGATGCCTGCTCATAGGCATGGGCGACCCGATACAGCAGCGCTTCGCTGAACGGTGCGCCGATCAACTGGATGCCTAGCGGCAACCCATCCTTGCTGAACCCGGATGGCACGCTGATCGCCGGGCTGCCCGTGACGTTGAACGGGGAGCGCGCCTGCCGCGGATACGTGTAGTCGACCTGCTTCAGATCGTCGATGGGGCAGGCCGGATCCATGGAACTCGCCGTGATCATCACGTCGACTGACGAGAACAGCGCATGGAACGCACCGGTCATCTGACGCCGCCGACGCAACGCATTGACGTAATCGGAGGCACGGATGAACGCACCTGCGGCGAGGCGTTCGCGACCGAGCGCACCGTAGTCCTGCGGACGCTCCTTCATCCACTGCTCATGGATCGCAAAGGCTTCGCTGGAGAGGATGATGCGATTCACCGCGGCATATTCGTCGAGGGAAGCAGTTTCGATTTCTCGCACATCGGCGCCCAGTGCCTCGAGCTTCGCAGCGGCTGCATCGATGCTGGCGGCCATCTCGGGATCGGCCTGCATGTCGCGCGTATAGAAATGCCGGATGAGACCGACGCGCACGCCATGGAGCGACTGTCCGATCTGGGCCGTATACCCGCCGGCCGCGCGATTGACACTGCCGGGATCACCGCTGTCGTAGCCTGCGATCAGATCGAGCAGCATTGCATTGTCGCGAACGGTACGCGTCATGGGGCCGACGTGATCGAGCGAGAACGACAGAGGCACCACGCCGCGCCGGCTGACGAGCCCATAGGTGGGCTTCATGCCCACGATGCCGCACATCGTGGCCGGATTGCGGACCGACCCGGCGGTGTCGGTGCCCAGCGCTGCCGGAACGAAGCCCGCGGCCGTGGCTGCGCCTGAGCCGCTCGAGGATCCGCCTGGAAAGTGACCGCGGTTCCACGCGTTGCGTGCCGGTGGCCAGGGAAGATCGAACGACGGGCCGCCGGTGGCAAACTCGTGCGTCGAGAGCTTGCCCATGAAGACGGCGCCCGCGGCACGAAAACGCTGGGCCACGACCGAATCGCCGGCCGCGACATTGTCCTGAAGGATTTTCGAATGCGCCGTGGTCGGCAGACCTGCGTAGTCGATGATGTCCTTGAGCGCATACGGCACGCCGTGCCACGCGCCGCGCCAATGACCCTTCGCGATCTCCGCTTGCGCGCGCTCGGCATCGGCAAGCGCGATCTGCGGCGTGAAGCGC
>JBIKKL010000048.1:0-14611 GCA_044360365.1 Burkholderiales bacterium
GAAGGGCAGCGTGAGTTTCGCGATGATGCGGTCGAGTTCGCTGCCGTAGCCGAAGCGCGCCGTCAACGTAAACGCCTTCGGGTCGCGCAGGAACAGGACGACGCGCCCGAATCCCATGCCGCGATACATCGTCTCCAGGATGATGCGCAGCAGATCGCTCAGGCTGAAGTTGTCGACGAGGCTGTTGGTGATGTCCTGGATGCCTGCGGAGAGCACCTGCGCCGAGTCGATCGTCGGGAGCGTGCCATCCGCCGGGTCGGTGATGCGCTGCGTTTGTTCGATGACTTGTTCGAGCGTGTCGCCCCCGGCCGGGACACTTTCGGCGTTCTGGCCTGACGTCTGACGCAGGTTCTGACAAAGGCGACTCTTGCGATGATCGCCGATGAGGCGAACTGCATCCGAGAGCAGTTCGTCGAGGCCATCCGAGGCAACCGCACAGAGCATTTTTTCGTCGATTTTCACGACGGCACCGAAGCGCTGCGCGAGTGCGGACAGTTGTCGATCGCGCTCCTGCACCGAACCGCTGTTCGCGGCCCTGACGACCGATTCGCCGATGTCGGCGGCGATCTTCAGGACAGCCTCGGCGTTTGCCGGTTTGGCGGGACGTTTCTGATCGTCCTGCTTCATTGCCCCAACGATCGCGGGCGGCAGATTCCAGCTGCGTGCGACTGCAATGCCCATCTCTTCGTAAGTGACGCCGAGCACGGCCTTGGAAGCGACGGCTTCCGTCTCGTGGGTCTGCTGCATCCGGCGGCTCACCTCCAGGCTTTCGTCGTAGAGGTAGAACGAGGCCAGCAGGCGCCCCAGTTGGCGAAACACGCCGCAGATGAAGCCTTCTTCCGTGTCGCGTACGCCGATTGCCTTGGCAATGCGTCGCGTGACGATCCCATTGAAGAGCGAATGGATGACGTCGTCGCGCAGCTTGCTCGCCTGCCCCTTGTTCTGCAGGTGCTCGAACAGGACGAGGGTGATGGCGAGATCGCGCACGGCATCGAAGCCCATGATCAGCACGGCGCGCGAGATCGTGCTGATATTCCCGCCGAACTGGCCGTAGCCGGTCGAGTTCACCATGCGCAGCAGCTTGTTCGTGAGCGCGAAGTCCTTGAGCAGGACGTCGCTCAGCGCCTGAACGTTCTGTTCGTGCGCGGACGTGACGCGATTGATGGCGGAGATGGTGCCGGAGAGCGCCGGGAAGTTCGACTTGTGTCGCATCCGGTTGAGAAGAAACTCGACGACGCCTCCGTTCTCCGCGCCGACCGTGCCTTGCTCGCCTTCCTGGACGCCGGGCCGCACATGTTGCTCCAGGGCCGTACGCATCTCGCGCGCGTCCTTGTAGCGTCCCGTCGGGTCTTTCGAAATGGCCCGCATCACGATCTGATCGAGGGCTTCGTCGACTTCCGAGTTGCTGACGGACGGTGCGCAGAACGTCTGGTTCGCGATCTTGTGGAGAACTTCGAAGACGTTGCGACCTTCGACCGCCGGGCGTCCCGTGAGCATTTCGTAGAGGGTCATGCCGACGGAAAAGACATCGGCCGAGGCCGCCACCGAGCCCTTGTCCATCGTCTCGGGTGCCATGTATCGCGGCGTGCCGGCAGGCGATGCGGTATCGGCGTCACCCGCTGCGACGGCGATGCCGAAGTCCATGATGCGTGCATTGCCGGCGGCATCGAGCAGAACGTTGGCTGGTTTGATGTCGCGATGGACGATGCCGCGCTCATGCGCGTAGGCGAGCCCATCCAGGATCTGGGCGGTGATCGTGGTTGAGCGCGCAGCACCCATCGGGCCTTGTTTGCGCAGAAGCGCCTCGATCGTTTCGCCCGGCACGAACTCCAGCACGACGCAGAGCATGCCTTCGTGGTCGAACGCATCGAACAGAGAAACGATATTCGGATGCTGCAAGCGGGCCGTGGTGCGTGCTTCGGCGAGCAGGCTCTCCTTGCGGGCGGCGTTGCGTCCGTCGACCAGGGTCTTGATCGCGACCTGTCGCTGCAGCTGTTCATCTTCCGCGAGATAGACGCGGCCCTGGGCCCCGCGCCCCAATTCCCGCACGATGGCGTATCGCCCGAGCTTGCGGGGTGTTGAACCCGACGTGGGTTGGACGGCAAGGGCGGCGGGCATGGAGGCCAACGGACGTGGAGTCGGTGGGAAGGACACTCGCACCTACGGCACGGCCTGGACCATCCTTTAACCGCGTGGAGCAGTGCTGCGGAAAATCGTACGCGGAAATCCGGCGCGCAGAATCAGGTCTTGCGCTCGTAGCGCTTCCACTGCACGTCCGGGCGGTGGGCACGATGGTTCAATACACGCGCCAGGACGAAGAGCAGATCCGACAGCCGATTGAGGTAGCGCACACCAAGCTGCGGTATGGCCGTGCCTGCGCCGAGATGTACCAAGGCCCGTTCAGCTCTGCGGCAAACGGTGCGGGCAACGTGGGCCTGGGCAGACGCCCGAATCCCTCCGGGAAGGATGAATTCCTTGAGCGGCGTCAGGTGGGCGTTGTAGTGGGCCAGCCAGTTTTCCAGATCGAGCAGCTGCTCTTCGACCAGCAATTCGTAGCCCGGGATGGATAGTTCGCCGCCGAGATCGAACAAATCGTTCTGGATGCGGGTGAGGCAATCGCGGATGTCTTCGTGTTCGATATCCGCAACCAGAAGGCCGAGTTGGCTGTTGAGTTCGTCGACGTTGCCCAGGGCTTCGATGCGCGCATCGTCCTTGGCGACCCTCGAACCGTCGCCGAGGCCGGTCTCGCCGCCGTCGCCGGTGCGGGTACAGATTCGTGACAAGCGGTAGCCCACGGCACAGCTCCTGATTTATCGATGGCTTTCGTCGATTCTAACAGTGCAAGGGTCGAGCACTCGGCACGCACCTCACGCCGCCTGATTGCGCTGCGCCGCGAATCCGTCGTCCTCGATCGTTGCGGTTTGGCGAGGAATCGGAATCCATCGGTCCTCGGGCAGCGGAATCCCCAGCAGTTCCATGACCTGGAGCGCGAGCATCCGCGCCGTGTTGTTCAGCGCGGCGGGCAGTTGTGGGGGCAATTCATGCTGCAGCAGCAGCTTCGTGGCGCTTTGTGCGTAGACCGGTTCGAGTATCCGCTCCCTGTGGCGGCCGAGCAGATGGTCGATGGTGCGCGTGGCCGCCTGAAGTTGCCACGGGTTGCTCGGCCATTGCGATGGCAGGGCGTATGCGTTCGGAAAGCGTTCGAGATCCTGGATGAGCGTGCGGATGTCTTCGTGCGAATCGCGAAAGGGCAGCAGAACCAGGTCGGCCAGGGCGGCCAGTGTGGTGTCCATCTCGGGACGGTTGCCACCTCCGTCGATGACGCCGTACCAGTTCTCGACCGAGCGCAGTTTGCGAACGACGCGTTCCAGGTTCTCCGTCTGGCGGGCGTCGAACGGCAGGTAGTTGCGTCCCACGCGGGCGAGCGGCTGCCGTTCGATGTCCGTGAGCACGGCCACCGTGTACTTGCCGAAGAGGCCCAGGCCGTGCGCGAGCAGATGCGACAGCGTGGTTTTGCCCGTGCCGCCCTTGTTGCCGATGATGCAGAGGATTTGCGCCATGGAAGTAGACCGTTCGACCCGATTCGACGCGACGGATTCTGCGCCCTTGCGCCCGGTGTCGAGCAACGGAACAAAGTGCGTTCTTCCGGTGTTATTTCGCGTACTGGTCGCCCGCACGTTGACCGGACCTTCGGAAAGGCTTCATATACGCGCTCGCTGCCGATCGTGGCGCAAGGAGGAACCATGAACGAGAACTCGATGTTCGATGCAGATCATCCGCTGGAGATTGCCGACCAGGGCTGTTTTTTCGTCGGCGGCCGCTATGAAGGCGCTGCGGCGACGGGCCGCCGGATGCGCGGACAGATGTTCGTGCAATACCAGATTCCTCGTCAGCGCAGCCATCCGCTGCCCATCGTGATGGTGCACGGCGGCGGGCAGACCGGGGTGAACTTTCTGGGCACGCCGGACGGTCGTCGCGGCTGGGCCGACTACTTCGTCGCTCGTGGCTTCGCCGTCTACGTCATCGATCAGCCGGGCCGCGGACGCGCGGCTTACACGCCGTCGTACGGACCTTCGGTGCTGCGCGATGCGGAAACGATCGCGGGGCGTTTCACCGCACCGGAACGCAGCAAGCTCTATCCGCAAGCGGTCCTGCATACACAATGGCCCGGCGCGGGCGAGCCGGACGATGTCGACTACGATCAGTTCTACGCGTCGCAGGTGCCGAGCATGGACGACATCGGTGCACTGGAGGCGATGATGCGCGAAGCCGGTGCGGCGCTGCTGGACAAGATCGGTCCTGCGATTCTGCTGACGCATTCGCAGGGCGGTCCGCTGGGTTGGACCATCGCCGATGCGCGACCGCGTCTCGTGCGTGGGATCCTTGCGATCGAACCGAACGGTGCGCCGCTGTACGAAGTGAAGTTTGTCGGCGAGCCTCACTGGTTCGAAGACGACTGCGTCGGACGCCCCTGGGGGATCACGCGCGGGCCGCTGGCCTTCGATCCGCCTGTGCACAGCGCGGACGAGTTGCACTTTCAGCGCCAGGGGACTGCGGACGGACCCGGTCTGGTTCGATGCTGGTTGCAGTCAGGCACACCGCGCAAGCTCGTGAACCTCGCCGGTATACCGATCCTGATCGTCACCGCCGAAGCTTCGTATCACGCGCCTTACGACCACTGCACGTCCGCCTTTTTGCGCCAGGCGGGTGTGGCGCATGATTTCGTCCGGCTGCCGGAAGTCGGCATCCGCGGCAATGGGCACATGATGATGCTCGAGAAAAACAGTCTCGAAATCGCGCGCTACCTGGAGACTTGGATCATGCAGCGCGTGTCTGCACCAGACTGACTTCTGTGAGCGCCGTTGCGACGACATCGCGCCGCAACGGCTCGCGCAGATGTCAGCTTTCGATCAGCTTCATCGCCTGCTGGAGGCTGCGTCGCATACGATTGAACGAGGCGGCGAGAACGGAGATCTCGTCCTTTCCCTGTTCGACGAACTCCGGAATGGTGAAGTCGCCGATGCTCACCTTGTCCGCCGCCGCCGACATGCTCGCAATGGGCCGCACGATGATCCACGAGAGCATGAGGTTGAGCGACACGAAGACTGCCGCGAATACCACGGCGAGCGAAATCATGAACGCATAGAATGCACGATTCGCGTTCTTGATCGGCAGTTCCATCGGTACCGATACGACCTGCGCGCCGATGATTTCATTGTGCTTCCAGCCAAAGCCGTTGTTCGGGCCGTAGAGCTTGATCATGGACGGCGGCGCCGCTTCTGGCACGCTGTGACATTGCAGGCAGGCGGGATTCGTAATCTGAATCGGCTTGGCTACGTAGAGCGATAGCCCCGTGGGCGTGGTGCGCTGGCCCGACAGTTCCTTGAGATCGGATCGATTTCGGAACGCATTGACGACATCGCTCTCCCATTCCACGGCGCGATCGCGCGGATTCGTCGGATTGAGAGTGGCTTCCTTGTACGAGTAGTCGGGATACTTCTGCCGAATCTGGTTGAGTGTCTCGGTCGCCGCATAGGCGGGCACTGTTTGCGGGAGAAAGGTTTCTTCCAGTTTGGCGTCGAGGTGCGGTTTGACTTGCGCCACCGTATAGCTGCGTACCGCGAGTGCGGCCTCCATCAGCAATTCGGCATTGCGGACGACTTCTTCGCGTGCGTTCTGGTGCAGCAGGTTCCAGGAAACGAGGCCGCTCACGCCGATGCCAATCGCGAATACGCCGAGCAGGACAAGGTTGAACTTGAGCCGCAATCCCATCGTTTACTCCCTTGGTCAGGACTTGTCTTTGAAGGCCGCAACGCTCTTACGGACGAAGGCGCGGCGTTGTTCGGGGTCGGCGATGTTGTCCGACAAGAGCAGGAAAAGCTCAGCCCGGTCGCGGGCCTTGGCAGAGGATTTCTTCACGAGGACTCGCGCGAGCGGCCCCAGGTGCTGGGCGAGCTCGACTTCCACACGGGCGAGAAAGGCCGGATCGAAGGCCGCCGCGGCGGCTGCGGCCGGTGCCGATGCCGGCTTACTCGCAACCGGTGCCGAAGCCGGGCGGCTTATCGGATGCGGAGCCGTGGTGTAGTTTTTGCGCAAGGAGTCCGTGCGGGCCAGGAAGTTGAGGCGAGACTTTTCGTCTTCGATCTCGGAGGCGAGCGCCGAGCGCAGCGATTCGATCGTGCGGTGGTTCTTGGCGATTCTGCGTACGAGGAACGGTGCCATGGGGCCGATGTGGCCGGCGAGCGCCGATTCGATCTGCGAAATGAGCGTGGGGTCTTCGAGTTCGGAGGGTGGATCGGGCTCCGACTCCTGGAGCAGCTTCGTTTGCTCCGCGCGCTCCTCCGGCGTGAGGGTGCGGGCGGTCGAAGGATCGGGCAGCGCCTGAGCAAAAATCTGCGCCGACTGCGGCCTTTTCTCTTCTTCGGGCGTGAGTCCCCAGTCGATTGCCCTGAGCAATTCATCCGAGTAGAGCTTGCGGTCGCCGACGTCCATGGCCTTGGGCAAGGGGTCGTTGCGTGCGCGAGCGGGCGCTTCGATGGGCCGCCGGCCCGTGATGATTCCGTACATCAGCGCGGCGAGCGAGTAGATGTCGGTCCACGGCCCCTGGTTTCCATGCGTGTGATACTGTTCAAGGGCAGCATAGCCGGGCGTGACGATGGCGGTGAGTTCCCGGTTGTCCTGGCTCAGAACCCGTCTGGCTGCTCCGAAATCGAGCAGGACGGGATCGTAGTCGGACCGCATGTGGATGTTGCCGGGCTTGATGTCGCGATGGACAAAGCCGGAAGCATGCATGACGGACAGCCCGTCGAGCACCGGACGGATGATGCGCAGCATCGCGGCTTCGTCGACGGGGCGATTGCGGCGTATCCAGTGGCCAAGCGGTTCGCCCGATACGAATTCCATCACCATGTACGCGGTCGAGTTCGCCTCGAAGAAGCGCGACACCCGCACGATGTGAGGATGGCGGAACGTTGCGAGCGCACGCGCTTCGTCGAGGAAGCGCGTGAGTCCCCATCGGTACGTTTCGGCAGCCTCGGGGGTATTCGGCTGCAGATGCTCATCGGCATTGCGGCCTGCCTGATCTGCGGGCAGATACTCCTTGATGGCGACCTTGCAGTCCAGGTTATGGTCGTGCGCAAGATAGGTGATGCCGAAACCGCCCGCGCCTAGCACCCCCTCGAGCGCGTATTCCTGCAGCCGGTACCCCCGGGGCAGGGCATTGAACATGTCCTTGCCGGGAGCGTGGCTCGGTAGTTGCGGCGCTGAGTCGTCGAACTTGCTCATTCACGGGTCCCGTCGAGTGCGCAGGCAGTGTAACAACAAAGGTTCCGCAGGAGCATCGAATCCGCCGCTCGGCCTGCCTCGTACGTATATCCCGATGACATGGCCGCTACACTCGGGTTAGCGCGGATCGGTCTGCGGCAAGCGTATCAGGTCGCCTTCGGCTCGCGAGGCTCTCCGTTGGGGAGAAAGGACTGACACTCGCCGAATATGCGCCGGTCGCAGCTGCGACAGATTTCAGTGTCGAGCTTCGGATAGATGGCGGCTATCGGTAGCTGCTTGACCGGATAGAAATTCTCGGTGCCTAGCTGAGCGGTATAGCCGCCGCGGTCGAGGAGACTCCGAACTTCGTCCTTCAGTCGGTAGAAATACATGCCCCCGCCACTCGCTCGACGGCGGCGTGATTCGGCGAGCAGCATCTCGGCGCCCGCCACATCGATGAAGTTGATGCCGCCGGCGACGACGACGATGTGCTTCTGGGAGGCCGGGATGTCTCGCAGAAGGGTGGCCACATGGTCAACCGCACCGAAATACAGCGATCCGTTGATGCGCAGGATTTTCACCTGGGGGCAATCGGGCAGTCCGCTGTCGGCCGTATGGTGGTAGCTCCCTGGCGCGAGGTCGGGTTTGACGTCGAGGATGAGCGGCCGGGATGTACGCTGCAGATAAACGAGCAGCGAGAACAGGACGCCGGCGAGGATCGCAAATTCCAGATCGACGAACAGACCCGTAAGGAGCGTGGCCAGCATGATCGCGCCTTCTCGCGTACTCGTTCGCGTGACCTGCCGGATGTGATCCACGTCGATGAGGCCGTAGCCGATCAGGAACAACACGCCCGCCATGACGGCAATCGGCAAGTGTGCGGCCAATGGTGCGATCAGCAGTACGATAACGACCAGGATGCTCGAAGCGATGATCGTTGCCAGTGGTGTCGCAGCGCCCGCTTCGAAATTCGCGCCGCTGCGATTGAACGATCCGCTCGACGGGTAGGCCGAAAAGAACGCGCCGGCGAGGTTGGACAGCCCCTGGCCGATGAATTCCTGATTGCCGTCGATGCGCTGGCCGGAGCGCACGGCGATGGCGCGTGCGATGGAAAGGGCTTCGGTCAGGCCAAGGATCGTCATGCCGAGCGCGATCGGTACCGTTTGCCGTATGGTTTCGAGCGACAGGTTGGGGGCCGAGAGCGGCGGAAACGCGCCCGGAAGTGCGCCCAAAGTCGGGAGGGGGCCAAGCCGTTCGCCGAGCATGAGCTTCATCGCCGCACCGAATACGCTGCCGGACACGACCGCAACGATCATGTATGGGATTTTCGGCAGATAGCGTCGCGACAGAAGGGCTGCGGCGATGGTGAACAGGCCGACGAGGGTGACCATCGCATTGACGTGTCCGTTCGCGACTTCGAGGATGAAGGCGTGAGCCGTCTCGAAGAACGTGCCGCCACGGGCGATGGTGACGCCGAAGAAGTTGCGCAGCTGGCTCGCAATGATGAGCAGTCCGGCGGCCGCGGTGAAACCGATGACGACGCTATGCGAGATGAAATTGACGAGCATGCCCAGGCCGGCGAGTCCGAGCGCGAGCTGCATTGCGCCGGTCAGGAAGGTGACGGTCAGGGCAAGCGCGACGTATTGCGCGGATGCTGGTTCGGCGATCGGAGCGAGCTGCGCAAACAAGAGGATCGACAATGCATTCGTCGGTCCGGAGACGAGATGGAACGAGGATCCGAACAGCGCTGCGATGACCGCCGGGATCATTGCAGCATACAAGCCGTACTCGGGCGGCATGCCGGCGAGCGTCGCGAACGCGACCCCCTGCGGCAAAACGATGACCGCCCCGACGAGGCCTGCGAGCGCGTCGGCGCGCAATGTGTGCCGGTTCATCCCCGGCATCCACGTCATGAACGGAAACAGTCGGCCGACGGAGAAGGGCTTGAACGATCGCACGGGGCGGAAAAGGGCGGTTGCGGCGAAATTTCGCTTCACGCTGATTATGGGCGCACCGGCGCGTCGCGACAACGCGCATTCGATGTGAAACGGACGGATTTCCTGTATATAATCCGTCGCGTACCTTCACCTACCACAATGAGTCGACAAGGGTCCCGATGAATCGCAAGTGCACGCTTTTATTCGCCGTGCTCGCTTCGGCCTTGGCCGCGAGTGCGAGTGCAGCCGAAGGCGGGGATGCGCAGGCCGGTCAAAGCAAGGCGTCGATGTGCCAGGGCTGCCACGGCATAGACGGCTACCGTATCGCCTTCCCCGAGGTCTATCACGTGCCCCGACTCGGTGGCCAGCATCCCGCCTACCTCGTCAAGGCGCTGCAGGCCTACAAGGCGGGCAGCCGCAACAACGCCACGATGCGCGCGATTGCTGCAAGCTTGAGCGAAAAAGACATGGCCGACCTTGCCGCCTACTACTCGGCGACAGGCACTGCAACGGCCAGCGCAAAGTGACAGCGAGGACATCCATGAAGCGCACATCCACTGCACTATTTCTCCTCGCGCTCGCGTTCAGCGCGAACGCTCAGGATATCGAGGCCGGCAAGAAGAAGGCCACTGAAGTATGCGCGGCCTGCCACGGCCCGGATGGCAACAGTGCCACTCCCGACTTCCCCAGGCTCGCCGGCCAGCACCGCGACTATCTCGCCAAGTCATTGCGCGATTACAAGAGCGGCGCGCGCAAGGATCCTGTCATGAGCGGTTTCGCAACGCCGCTGACCCCGCAGGAGATCGCCAACCTCAGCGCCTATTTTGCATCCCAGAAGGGGTTGCAGACCCGGTACTAGCTTCGGTGAGTGAACCGCAAAAACGGCCACCTTGAAGTGGCCGTTTTTCTTTGGGGCGACGCAGCAGCAATCCACTCAGCGCCACTCGCCCCGCAAGGCCTGCACCGTCGACTGCAGTCCTTCGGGCGTGACATCCTGTGGTGCCACGGCAGGGGCGACCGCCAGCCCGATCGGCTGAAACGGCATGCGGCGAAACGGACGAGTCATCGCCTTGCCCCCTTTGCGGCTGAAGAAGCTTCCCCAAAGGCCCTTGAGCGCCATCGGCACGACAGGGACGGGCGTGCGCGCGACGATGCGGGCGATCCCGCTGCGGAAGGGATACAGTTCGCCCGTATCCGTGATTCTCCCCTCGGGGAAGATGCATACGACGTCTCCCGCCGCGAGCGCACGCGCGATCTCTTCGTAGGCGCGATCGAGGAGTGCGGGATCGGCGCGGGCGGACGCGATCGGAATGGTGCGGCTTGTTCGGAATACGAAGTTGAGCACCGGCAGCCGATAGATCTGGTGATCCATGACGAAGCGCACCGGCCGCCGGCAGGCCGCCGCGATGACGAGTGCGTCGACGAAGCTCACGTGGTTGCATACGAGCACCGCGGCGCCATCATCCGGGATGTGGTCGAGACCCGACTTGTCGAGTCGATACACCGAGTGGATCAGCAGCCACACGATGAACCGCATCAGGAATTCGGGCACCAGGGTATAGATATAGACGGCAACGGCTGCGTTCAGCAGTGCGGTGACAAGGAAGAGCTGCGCGATGCTCAGTCCGACGTTCAGCAGGCCGATGGCCATGCCGGCAGCCGCCACGACGAAGAGCGCGTTCAGGATGTTGTTGCCGGCAATGACGCGCGAGCGATGGGCGGGCTCGGTGCGGATCTGGATCAGGGCGTAGAGCGGCACGATGAAGAACCCGCCGAACAATCCGATCAGGACGAGATCGGCAACGATGCGCAGACTGCCGGGCTGTTGCAGGAACTGCAGCGCGGTCAATTGCGTGCCGAGCGGGGCTGTGGGCGATGCGAAGTACAGGTCCAGGGCGACGAGGCTCATGCCGATCGAACCGAACGGGACCAGGCCGATTTCCACTTTGCGCCCTGACATGCGTTCGCACAAAAGAGATCCCAGGCCGATGCCGATCGAGAACACGGCCAGCAACAGCGTGACGATCTGTGTGCCGCCCCCCAGGGTGTCTCGTGCGTATGCGGGGAACTGGGCGAGGAACATCGCGCCGTAGAACCAGAACCACGATACGCCGAGCACCGAATTGAAAACAGTTCGGTTGGAGGCGGCGAAGCGCAGGTTGCGCCAGGTCTCGCGAACGAGGTTCGGATCGATGCGCAGCGTGGGATCCGGCGCGGGCGAAACAGGGACGCCACGGCTTGCGATGTACCCTGCAACGGCGACTGCGATGCAGGCGATCGCGGCGGCGTTGCCTCCGCCCCATTCGACCAGCACCCCGCCCAGGATGGTGCCGATGAGAATGGCGAGAAACGTGCCGCTCTCGACGAGCGCGTTGCCGCCCACCAGTTCTTCTTCCTTCAGGTGCTGAGGCAGGATGGCGTACTTCACCGGGCCGAAGAAGGTGGAATGCGCGCCCATCAGAAACAGGGCCCCGAGCAGCAGTGCGACGTCGCGCAGATAAAAGCCCACCCACGCAATCAGCATGATGATGATCTCGGCAAGCTTGACCCAGCGGATGATGCGCGAGCGCTCGAACTTGTCCGAAAGCTGGCCGGCCTGTGCCGACAGCAGGAAAAACGGCAGGATGAAGAGCGCCTGTGCAAGATTCGCCAGATTGCCGGCCGACATCGTGCTCCATGCGGCGGCCTGGTAAGTGAACGCGATGACGATCGCATTCTTGAGGACGTTGTCGTTCAGCGCACCCAGAAACTGGGTGGTGAAGAACGGGCCGAAACGCCGTTCCCGCAGCAGACCGAACTGGCTCCCGGTGCTCATCGCGTTTCTCCAACGAGAGGCATGTCGGTCAAGGCTTGCGGCGCAGACAATCGAGATAGAGCGCAGCATCGAGCGATGCACCGCTGCGCTGCGATTGCCAGAGCACCTCGCCCAGGCATTCGAGCAAATCGTGCTGGGCGTCGTGCTCGTCGCCCCTTAGCCCGCGCAGGCGTTCGTATTCGGCGCGGATTCCCGGCGGCTGATCGATCGACAGCTGCTCTTCGATGGCCAGGTGAAGATTCAGGTGCAGGAACGGATTCATCTGCCCCGATTCCGGGCCGTAGTCCCGATCGCTGTACCGATCGGGAGCGTCGAGAATGGCGTGGTACGCCGGATGGCGGACGAGCACCTCGAGCGCAATCTTTTCGAGCGCCGACAGCGGCTCAGCCGCGTGGTACTTGCGCCACGTCTCGAACAAGAACTGTCTCGCCTGGTCTCTAGTAGGAGTGAACATGCAGTTCAGCCCGGAGGAAAGTGTCGGCGAGCCGCGGGCGTGCGCGACCCGGCAGGCGGAGCGTCGAGCGCGGGCGTCTTGGACTTGAACTCGCACAGATCGCGGATCGCGCATTCGTGGCACTTCGGCTTGCGGGCGATGCATACGTAACGCCCGTGCAGGATGAGCCAGTGATGGGCGTCGCGCTTGAATTCGTCCGGCGTGAATTTCTCCAACCGACGTTCGACCTCGATCACATCTTTTCCAGGTGCCAGCCCCGTGCGATTCGAGACGCGAAAGATGTGCGTATCGACGGCAATCGTCGGCTGACCGAACGCGGTATTGAGCACGACGTTCGCGGTCTTTCTGCCCACCCCCGGCAATGCCTCGAGCGACTCTCGGTCCTGCGGCACCTGACCGTCATGTCGATCGAGCAGCAACCGACATGTGGCGATCACGTTCTTCGCCTTGCTGCGAAAAAGTCCGATGCTCCCGATGTAGCCTTCCAGCCTGGATTGACCGAGTGCAAGGATCGATTGCGGCGTATTCGCGACGGGAAAAAGCTTGCGTGTGGCGAGATTGACGCTCTTGTCCGTCGCCTGGGCCGACAGAACCACGGCGATCAGCAATTCGAACGGCGTGGCGTATTCGAGCTCCGTCGTCGGATGCGGGTTGGCGGCCTGGAGCCGCTCGTAGATGGCGCGACGCTTTGGGGGATTCACGCGGGCGAGCTTAATGAATGCCGATTCGTCGAGCAAGGGCCCCGAAACTGTGCCAGCTACAGATTCGGGAAAAGAGAAAGGGGAAGAGGGAAAGGGGAAGAGGGAAAGGCCGTAACGGTCAAGCCGCGCGATTTCTTCAGATGCCCGACTCGATCGCTCGGTTCACCCAGTGCCAGGCACAGTTTTCTGTGGGTAGGGGGAAATGGGAAAAGGGCGACACGCCGCCGCGTGCTGATGTGCCGGTGCGTGTGCCAGGCACAGTTTTCGGGCGGTCGTGCCGAGCGCGTCCTATTTGGCTATCATCGGGACAGATACATAGCCTGGATCCAGCCATGTCAGAAGGTTTCAGCGAAACCCAGGTCGATCCGGTCCCGCAGACAGTGGCTGCGGTACTCTTCGGCGACATTTCCGGCAGTACCACGATCTACGAGACCCTCGGCGATGCGCTCGCCAAGCAGATGATCGACGAGTGTCTGCGCGACATGCGCACCGCAACTGCCCGTCATGGCGGGCGGGTCGTCAAGACGATCGGCGACGAACTCATGTGCGTCTTTCCCGACGCGGACCGCGTCGCCATGGCAGCCAGCGAGATGCAGCAGGCGATCGCGGACATGCCGCCGGTGTCGGGCGTCAAGCGTGCGATCCGCGTTGGATTTCACGTCGGGCCCGTGATCGAATCCGAAGGCGATGTTTTCGGCGATACGGTGAACACTGCCGCCCGCATGGCAGGATTGGCGAAGGGGGAGCAGATCTATACGACCCTTGCTGCCGTGCAGCTGATGTCGCCGATCGTCCGTTCGCAAACGCGGCGCATTGCTTCGTTGACCGTGAAGGGCAAGGGCGACGAGGTCGCGGTGTGCGAAGTGCTGTGGCAGGCCGGCGACGACCTCACGATGGCGACCGCGTCGCTGGAGTCGACGCCGACGCAGGTCACGCTGGATCTTTCGCATGGCGTCAAGCAGACCGTGCTCGATACCGCCAATTCGCGGATCGTCATCGGCCGCGATGCCGGCTGTCAGATCATGCTCGGGGATCGCAAGGCCTCGCGCGTACACGCTCGCATCGAGCGGCGTCGGGACAAGTTCGTGCTCGTCGACCAGAGCACCAACGGCACCTACGTCACGTTCGACGGCGAGGCAGAGATCGGCCTGCGGCGCGAGGAACTGATACTTCGCGGTCGCGGCCGGATCGTGTTTGGGCACGGTATCGATGAGTCCGATGAAGACGTCGTGGTCTTCCAGCTCCGCTGACTTACGCAGAACAGCCGACGGGCACTACCGCTCCGCACGCGACTGATAACGATACGTTACGTTATCGCGGTGCGTCGCGATCGCTACGCGTGTGGTTACAGCGATGTCGGCTTCGCCGTGCCAAGCACGGATTTCATGCGCGATTCCGGCGCCGAAAGCACGCCGGCCGGCGGTTGAGTGTCGATCCGGGC